>NZ_JARDAL010000042.1:0-36025 GCF_048957595.1 Acinetobacter sp. AS5
TGAACATCAAATTCAGCACTCAATTCAGCAAGTGTTTTTTCTGCTTTAATCGCAGCAAGTGCTACCTTAGCTTTAAAATCATTTGAATGATTTCTTCTTGGTCTACGTGCCATAAAATACTCCATATATTGATGTTTATAACATCATTTGAGGAGCAGAATATCACTTATAGGAGTTGTTCAAATTTACGGATCCATCTCTAATTTTTCTTGGTTACGCTTTACAGTATTTTCAATAAATCGTTTAATCACCACATATTTTAGTGATGTAAAAGTTGATCTAACCAAATGGCAAAACAATCTCGATTCCTCTGTATTGGTGGTTTCCTCAATGGAACCCAAGTCAAAGACCAAGGTGACAGTTTTATCTGTGTCGAAAAAGGCAAAAATGTCACTTATACCAAAAAGGAAATCTTCCATCCTGATTCATGGGATCACGACTATTATGTTTGTGAAACGACCACAGACAAACAGGCACGAAATTGGGTTTATGACATTGAGACAAAATAATATTTAATTCGATAAAGAAAGACATGGGTTGGCGTTATCGTCAGCCCATTTTTATATACGTTTTAAAATATTCAGACAATAAAAAGCCCCATGGTTAGGGGCTAGTCGTATATAGGTCAAGCCCATATACTGTAAGAGGCTCATCTCAAACTAAGCGTATTAGAACACAGCAGCCTGCAAATAACCATCTAAATCTGATTTAAACAGCCAATTGTTGCTCAATCACCGGCCATAAATTCTGATGCGATTTTTTAAACATCAGCATATGACCAATGGCCTTATAGGCATAACTTTTAGGTTTAAGTTCAATTATTTGGGTTTTTGCGTTTGGATATAAACGTAGTAAATCTTTCACATTGGCTTCGGTGGCAATCTCATCATCAGATGACCAGATTGCAGTCACAGGGCAGGTGATTTGAGCATGATAATCATGGGATGGTGCAATATTTTTACCAATCGCGTTGATTACATAACCCGGTTTACTACAGAACTGCGCCCATTCGCGAGCCACATCTTTAGGCAGGTTTTCACCCATGCCAATCGCTTGAGTCGGGCCATAACCTTTGGCGATGCGAGCCAGTGGGAAAATGACATTAAACATAACGGGCGCAAGTAATTTGGTTTTGCCTTTCAGTCCTTTTACATGTCCGGTAGAGCCAGAGACAGCCACCACTTTTGCGACTTTATCATAATTTGGCACAATACCTAAAAGCTGACCACCGGCACTATGTCCAAGTAGGATCACTTTTTCTGCATTTGTACGCGTTGATAAAGCATCAATCGCGGCCGGTATATCCAGTTGCCCCCATTGCACAATACTGGCTTTTGAATTTTTCAAATGGCCATGTAGTGAATCACCAATCCCGCGAAAATCAAAGACCATAACGGCATAGCCTTGAGCTTGTAACCACACACAAAACTGATGATAAAACTGTTTGGTAATGCCAGTTGCTGGACAGACTAATACTGGAAGTTTGTCAGTTTCAGAAATTGCTGCATAAAAACGTGCACTTAAGCGATAGCCATCTTGGCACTGGAGAGTCAATGTTTCAAATTCAGACATACGTTACACTATATTTTTTAGAATCCTGATGAAGCTTTTACTGTATAGATTTTTAGCAGGGTAGCTCGGGGAAAACATGACTTTAAAGTCAGTCAAATAATAAACATGGAATGATCTTATGCAGCTAATGGAACTTGAGCTGGCCGTTAAAATCGGCATTATTTTTAGTGGAATCTTCTTGTGGATCGGGATGTTCACCGGCGTTTGGAAATATTGGCAGATTCGTCAATCGCCTCAGTCACGTGCACATTATTATGTCGATATTGCCCATCGTAGCAGCCTGCTTTATGCACCTGCGACCTTAATTCTGGCAGTATTGGCCTATTGTTCAGTATTGCCGAGTATGGTGAATCTGATTTGCGTACTCATTAATATAATATTTTTCAGCTTCTCGATTGCCGCTTATATGTTGCATGGTTTCCTGCAAGATACGACGAATCAGTTTAAACAGCCGCATCAACTGGGTAAATTTCATTTGCCAGGAAGTTTGATGACTTTCGCCATGCTAGGTTTAATTGTCGCAGAATTGGGCGGGACGGGGATCTTGCTCTATGGGGCATTTGCGGGATTATTTTAATCTTCTTTTTATAGTTATTCTGAAAGGATGCTGGAATGATTGAAAGTTAAAACACTTTTTTCACCAGATGGATGACTGGCCAAATCATCCATCTGGGCCAATTTAAAATTTGATTATCGGTATTTCTGGTCTATGGCAGCCCATAGGAAAAATGCAGCTGAGACAATCAGTGCATAGCCAAAGTATTCAAGTTTTAAATTACCTTGAATTAGACAATGGACAGTTAAAGTCAGCATGAGTGCAAAAGTGGTGCATATAAATGTCACCAGATTGGTGTTGTTGGCTTTAAGAGCGTCAATGAAGACTTGCTTGTTGAAATGTGTTGATAACATCTCCATCCCTCCCATTTATTTATGTTATTGAAGATTAAAGCAGATTTAATCAGTCAGAATTGAATATATAGTTGTACTGTTTAATTTGGGCCTTTGCAACTGCCGTGGCAGGCTTTTACAGTCAAAATGGCCATCTTTAGTCGTATAATTACATAATCAATTGATTAGGCAAGAATTATATTTTCAGATTTCACCTCCAGCTAATTTTGGAAATAAGATATAGCCATCATTTAATTAATGCGACCAGATAGAAAATGCAAATTTTACGCCAAAGATATGTAGGGTTAATCAATACTTTGTAAGTCTGCGTATGACTCGGAAGGGAACTTGGTTTAAGTTGGCAACAATAAGTATCTAACATCGGAAAATCAAAAGTTCTGTTTATATTTATATAAAAAATGAAATAATTAAAGTGCGATCTTATTTATAGAAACGATTTTTTATAGAAAATCTTAGTATTAAGATTTACGGCGGTGATTTGATGTCATTATTAAGAAACAATAAATGTCCGTTTGGGTAAAACCTGACAATTATTGATCGCGCTCAAACCGGATTTTGGGTAAAAATACGATTTTTCAGACATCCTAGAAATTTTAGTTTCTAATACGGTCAATCACAGCTGTAATCAGCAATACAATCATGGACGGGATAAACCAGGCCAGATTCTGTTCTGATAGAGGTAAATTTTGCAGTAATGCAGGCAATTCAAAACCAGCAACTTTTAATCCGTCAAAAATACCAAAGATAAAGGCTACCAGGGTCACTGGTGCAATCACATGAGATGGTTTCTTGAAGAAGCTTGCACAGAAGCTCAGCATAATGACGCTAATGGCAGGCGGATAAATCGCGCTCAAGACTGGAACCGAAACAGCAATCAGTTTGGTTAAACCCAGATTTGAAATCACCAGTGAGAAGCCCACCAGAATGAATACAAAAATCTTGTACGGAATCTTGGTCAAGCTGGAGAAATACTCAGCGCAGGCACAGGTCAGACCAATTGCAGTCACCATACAGGCAATAAAAATCATGCCAGACAGGAAGTAAGCACCCATATCGCCAAAAGCATGTTGTACATATGCATGCAGGATAATGGCACCATTGGCTGCATTTGGGGCAATCTCATGGCTACCCAGTCCAAGTTTAAACAGACTTAAATACACCAGAGTTAAACCAATACCAGAGATAATGCCGGCATTGACCGCATATTTGGTAATCAGTTTTTTATCGGTTACGCCACGTGAAGTAATGGCTTTGACAATCACAATACCGAAAACTAAAGCGCCTAAAGTATCCATGGTTAAATAACCATTTACGAAGCCTTCAGTCACTGGACTGGTAACGTAATTATCGATCGCTGCAGGCGGATTGCTGGCAGGAATCATCACGGCTGCTACACCCAAAATGATCAAAGAAATAATTTTAAGTGGCGACAGGAAATAGCCGACGGTATCCAGAATCTTGTTGGGGTATAAAGACACGATGGTCACCACAGCAAAATAGATGATGCTGTAAATGAGCAGGCTGCCAGATTCATTGCCAAAGTAAGATGAAAAACCGATTTCATAAGAAACGGTTGCGGTACGTGGCGTCGCAAATAAAGGACCAACAGCTAAGTAACAGATTACAGTCAGCAAAATACTGGCTGCTTTGCCCAGAGGCGAGCTTAGTGCCTGAATGGAGCCTTCAACGCGAGACAACGCAATAATGGTAATCACGGGTAAGCCGACTGCTGTAATAAGGAAACCTAAAGCAGCGAGCCATACGTGTTCACCGGCTTGTTGAGCCACAATCGGTGGGAAGATAATGTTGCCCGCACCAATAAACAGTGCAAAGGTCATAAAACCTAGGGCGACAATATCCCGAGTATGCAGACTTGTCATAAAGGGAGATCAATAGAACAAAAGAAAGCGATTTTAGTGTATATGTCCAATTTTTTGGAGTTTATTTTAAGGCTGTAAGCCTTGATTCTAGTGAGTTTGTGGATCACATAACCGGTCATTCAAATCTTGGTAGAAATATATGTTTGATAATTCGCTGAAAAATATATTTTTCCTTATAAGCTCAAAAAATATCTGCACTTGATATCAAAATATGTCAGTTATTGTTTGTATAAATAAACAGCAGTGAAAATTCCTATTTCAAGGAAAATTGCTGTGCTGAAACTCAACAACTGCGACATATTTCGCAAAAAAGGGATTATAATTCAGGGATTCATAGTGAGGATAGGTATATGCGAGCTCCAGCGATTAGTCTTAAAACTGAGCAAGATGTTGAAAAACTGCGGATATCTGGGCGTTTGGCTGCAGAGGTTTTAGCGATGATCGGGGGACATGTCAAGCCAGGTGTCACGACTGAATATCTGGATGATCTCTGTCATGATTTTATTGTCAATACATTAAAAGTGACGCCAGCCAATATTGGCTATTATGGCTATACCAAAACCACCTGTATTTCACCGAATGAAGTGGTTTGTCATGGCATTCCATCATCAAAAGTCGTTCTGCAAGATGGCGATATTATCAATATTGATGTGGCCATTATTAAAGACGGTTATTTTGGTGATACCAGCCGGATGTACTATGTTGGAACACCATCTTCAGAAGCCAAGCGACTGGTCAATACCACTTATGAAGCCATGGTGGCCGGGATTCATGCGGTGAAGCCGGGCGCTACTCTGGGTGATATTGGTTATGCGATTCAAACGGTCGCACAGCGTGAAGGCTATTCCATTGTGCGTGAATATTGCGGTCATGGCATCGGCAAGGTCTATCACGAACAGCCAAACATTCTGCATTATGGTCAGCCAGGTCAGGGCATTAAACTGGTTTCGGGTATGGTGTTTACTATTGAGCCAATGGTGAATATGGGCAAAGCTCGCGTCAAAGAGCTGAAAGATGGCTGGACTGTGGTCACCACGGATAAATCCTGGTCTGCCCAATGGGAACATATGGTCTATGTCACCGAAACCGGGTTTGAAGTGTTGTCGCCTTGGCCAGAAGGCACAGGTGAGTATCCGGAGATTTAAAATATTGATTGAATGATCTTTATTAAGCTAATCCACTTACATAAATTACAACTCACTTGTGCTTGTTGACGAAAACATACAAAACACTACATTAAACAGTGGTTTAGGATTTTATATCTGATTAAACTAAGAGTCAGATACATAGGTTCCCTTTTTTTCGCTTACTATGCTGTAGTGAAAGTTTCTCTAGCTCATTTTTCCCCAAGAATGAGCTATTTTTTTGTCCAGTTTTTCTCAAAAGCGTATCACTTAGCGCTGATTTAATTCAGCAACCAGATAATCAATAAAGACCCGTACTGCGGGCAATAAGCCGCGACGTGAAGGATAAACCGCATGAAAAATACCATGTGGTGCTTTCCAGTCAGGAAGTACTCGAACCAGTTCGCCACTTGCTACATACTGCCCGACCACATTATCTGGCAATAAAGTAATTCCTGAGCCTGACGCGGCCAGTTGTGCCAGCATATTTAAATCAGAACCCATGACGGTTGGACTGACACGGATTTTTTTCTGTTCCTGCTGTTCATTTTGTAAGGTCAGAAACTGTTCGGTATGGTCTTCGGCCATACTCAGGATTTTATGCTCAGCCAGTTGCTCAGGGTTTTTCAGTTCACCAAATTCGTTTAAATAACCCTGACTGGCGAATAAGTGCTGCTCAATTTTTTCAAACTGGCGAATCACCAGATTCGGATCATCATCCAGGCTGGAACGGACACGTAAGGCCAGATCAAAGCCTTCATTGATAATATCGACTCGGCGATTGGTGATCATCATCTGAACTTTAATTTCAGGATATTTTTTCAAAAAATCTGGCAGAATTTTTGCCAGTTCATTCTGGGCAATAGACACTGGTAAACTGACTTTAATGGTTCCACGCGGTTCGGTACTCAGATGGTCCACCAGATCATGCGCCGCCTGTGCAGCATTCAGCATGACTTGGGCATGCCGGTAAATATTCATGCCGATATCGGTGACGGCAAAATGACGCGAACTGCGCTGAATCAGACGTACACCCAGGCGCTCTTCCAGATTAAACACCCGACGGCTAAGTTTGGATTTGGGAATATCGGTTGCGCGTTCGGCAGCACTAAAACCGCCATGTTCCACCACCTGCGCGAAACAGTAAAAGTCATCCAGATCAGACAGCATGGTTTAATTCCATTCTTGCAACGATAAGCTGATTAAAAATTGATTGTTGCATGCTGTCAATCAGAGAATGTAGTGCATAAAGATTTTAATTCGCGGATTTAAGTAAACCTAGCAGTGTTTGCATGCCATCGGTCGCGCTCTGGGCGATCTTGTAAAATTGTGCAGGCAAATGCTGCTGCTCGGCTTTCGGGTCGATGTAATAGGCTTGGCAGCTCACAGGAATCTCATGAATTAACCCGGCGACCGGATAAACCTGTAAGCTGGTGCCAATTACCACGAAAATATCTGCATCCTGTACACAGTCTTGAGCTTCTTCATATGCGGGCACGGCTTCGCCAAACCAGACCACATGAGGACGCAGCGGATAGCCTGCCTTGCAAAAGTGTTGATTTAAATCGAGTTCAGAACCTTCAATTGAATAAAACTCGGTCGTGCTTTGTGCATCGGGGCCTGAGCTTTTGGCCAGACGAATATTGCCATGTAAATGAATCACCTTGGAGCTGCCGGCACGTTCATGCAAGTCATCAATATTCTGGGTAATCACATGCACATCAAACTCATCTTCAAGATCCGCAATCACTTGATGGGCTGCGTTTGGCTGTGCTTCCAGAATATTTTTACGACGTGCATTATAAAAGCGTTGTACCAGTTCTGGATTTTTGGCCCAAGCTTCAGGTGTCGCGACCTCTTCAATCCGGTATTGTTCCCAAAGTCCATCACTGTCGCGAAAAGTATGAATGCCACTTTCGGCGCTCATGCCTGCACCGGAAAAAGCCACCAACTTTTTCATTGTTCTATCTCCTGAATCTTTAGGCAGCTGAAGTGCTAGATTGTGAATTTTCATTTAAAAAGATGCCAAGTTCTCGGGCAAATTTTAGCGGTTCAGTCAGTAAAGGTGTATGGCCGGATTTGCTGAAAAGTATCTGTTTGGCCTGAGGCAGGCTTTCTGCAATCAGGCGCTGACCTTCAAAAGGATATAGCTTGGATTGTACGCCGCTAAAGAAAGTCACCGAACAGCTAAGCTGAGCTAGAGCTTCGCGGTAATCTTCACGATGATATAAATAATTGTTGATATACCAAGCCATATAATCCACCCGGCTGGAAGGCAATAACAGACTTTGCAGGCGCGGTTGATTTAGGATGAATTCGAAAGCTTTCAGACTATATTTTTGTTGATTTTGTAGCTGAATAAACTTTAGCCATAGGGCGGCAATTTGTTTACGGACAGAAACGTCAAGATCACGGATCAATTCAACTTGCTGATATTGCGTAAGTAGGACAGAGAGCTGCTGCAGGATGTCGATAAATTCCTGATAACGTGGACCAAAAAGACCAAAATCCCAGGCATCATCGACCGGAATTTTGGGAGTCTGATCAATGTGCAAATAAGCAGAAATCTGACTGGCAAAGTTGTCATAATGCATGCCGTGCATTGCGGTGGTTGCACCCATGGAATAGGCAATGACGATGACTTGATCTAATTCTAGCTGGGTCAGAACTGAACGCACATCCAGCCAGTGACTGGAAATTGCATCGAGATCTTGCGGAATTTTACAGCGACTGGAAGCCCCAAAGCCGCGCCATTCTGGAATAATGAAACAGAAATTTTTCTGATGCGGATAGAGAAAAGCTTTCCATTGCCAGCTCAGCATGCCAAGTCCAGAGAGTACCAGTACCGGCTGTCCCCGACCGTATTCGCGTACAAACAGCTGTTCACCATCGGGCATGCGATAAAAGGGCATGTGTGTCTCCGTATTTATAATTGTTGTGCGTCAAATTGTTGCAGTCGCGGAATAACCTGTTCCAGCCAGGAAATCCAACCCAGTTCCTGATCAATTCCCAGTTGCAGAATCATTTTATGAATATATAAGGTACGGTCAGTTTCGTCCGCTTGAGCAAAGTCCTTGGCAAAAATCTGCTGATAGGTTTTCAATTTCTCTTTATGCAGTTCCAGATGGCGTTCCAGCTCTGCCAAAGTGTTATTGCCACCAAGTTGGGCTTCGGCACGTAAACGTACCATCAGCTCTTCACGTAATTGTGCTGGTGGGCTCTGTTGCAACATCCAGTTGGCCAGTTCTTCGCGGCCCAGACGTTCTACCTGATAAGTCTTTTTGCGGCTATTCGAGTCTTCCTCTTCTATCGTCGAAATCCAGCCTTTTTGCAGCATGGCATTCAGCTCGCGATAAATCTGCTGATGAGTGGCATTCCAGAAGAAGCCCATGGAACGGTCAAAACGGCGAGCCAGTTCGATTCCGGTGCTAGGTTTTTCAATCAGGCTGGTCAATAAAACATGCGCTAAAGACATAAACGTCTCAAAAAAGTGACTCGGGATTATTATGCAACATGTTGCATAAAAATCAATTCTGGCATATAAATTAGTGCAACAAGTTGCATTAAACTGGAAAGATTGAGGGATCAAACTGCCAGTTGCTAAAACAATAGCCAGCCTAAACGCATGCTCAGGAGTTGAAATGTCTAAATATCCGAATTTACTTGCCCCATTGAACTTGGGTTTTACCACACTTAAAAACCGCGTATTAATGGGTTCCATGCACGTTGGTCTTGAAGAAGCACCCGGCGGATATGATCGGATGGCAGCTTTTTATGCAGAGCGCGCCAAAGGTGGAGTCGCTTTAATCGTCACCGGCGGGATTTCACCAAATGATCATGGCGTAACGTTTCATGGCGGTTCCAAACTTGACACCATTGAAGAAGCTGAAAAGCATAAGGTGATTACCCAGGCCGTACATGAAGCGGGCGGGAAAATTGCCATGCAGATTCTGCATACCGGACGTTATTCTTATCAGGCTGAAAATGTCGCGCCATCCCCAATTCAGGCACCGATCAATCCAGTCAAACCGCATGCTTTAACTTCGGCTGAGGTGCAGCAAACCATTGATGATTTTGCCAATTGTGCCAAGCTGGCTCAATACGCCGGTTATGACGGTGTAGAAATCATGGGCTCGGAAGGCTATCTGATTAACGAATTTATTGCAGCACGTACCAACCATCGTGATGATGAGTGGGGTGGAAGCTATGCAAACCGCATCCGTTTCCCGATTGAAATCGTACGCCGTACACGTGAAATGGTCGGTGAGAACTTTATCATTATTTATCGCCTATCTATGCTGGATCTGGTCGAAGGCGGTTCAACTCTGGAAGAAGTCATCCAGTTGGCCAAAGAAATTGAAAAAGCGGGTGCGACCATTATCAATACCGGCATTGGCTGGCATGAAGCCCGCATTCCGACCATTACCACGAAAGTGCCACGGGCGGCTTTCACTTGGGTGACGCGTAAGCTGAAAGGTCAGGTGAAGATTCCTTTAATCACTTCAAACCGTATCAATACCCCGGAAATGGCTGAGTATGTATTGGCATCTGGTGATGCTGATATGATTTCTATGGCTCGCCCAATGCTGGCTGATTCGGAGTTTGTCCTGAAAGCGGAGCAGGGTCGTAGCGATGAAATCAATACCTGTATCGGTTGTAATCAAGCCTGTCTGGATCATATTTTTTCAATGAAAATTGCCACCTGTCTGGTCAATCCACGTGCCTGCTATGAAACAGAGCTCATTTTTAAAGAAACCAATGTGGCAAAAAATATTGCCGTGATTGGTGCGGGTCCTGCAGGTTTAAGCTTTGCTGTGTATGCTGCAAATCGTGGTCATCAGGTGACGGTATTTGAAGCCGCTGCTCAGATTGGTGGACAGTTTAATATTGCCAAGACTATTCCAGGCAAGGAAGAGTTTTATGAAACCTTGCGTTATTTCAAACGCCAGATTGAATTACAGCCACGTATCAAATTGCAACTGAATCATAAGGCGAGTCTGGAAGAGCTGGCTCAGTCAAACTTTGATGACATTGTGGTGGCAACAGGCGTGACACCGCGTCAGCTTGAGATTCCAGGCATTGATCATGCAAAAGTATTGTCTTATCTGGACGTTTTGAAAGAACGTAAGCCAGTGGGTCAGCGAGTTGCCATTATTGGTGCAGGTGGTATTGGCTTTGATACAGCCGAATTCCTGAGCCATGAAGGGGAAAGTGGCAGTATCAATCCGGAAAAATTCTATGATGAATGGGGTATTGATACTGACTATGAAAATGTCGGTGGCTTAAAAGCTGCAAATGTAGAAAAACCGCAACGTGAAATTTATTTATTGCAACGTAAAGCTGCTTCAGTCGGCGCGAGTCTGGGTAAAACCACAGGCTGGATTCATCGTACCGGTTTAAAACACCGTGATGTAAAAATGATTGCGGGCGCCAATTATGAAAAAATTGATGATCAGGGCTTACATATCGTCGTGAATGACAAACCTGCAGTGCTGGAAGTCGATCACGTGATCATTTGTGCCGGTCAGGAATCTTATACCGCCATGTTTGATGAGCTAAAAGCAGCCGGGAAAAATGTGCATCTGATTGGTGGAGCGAAAGAAGCAGGTGAGCTGGATGCCAAACGTGCCATCCGTCAGGGTGCTGAATTGGCGGCGGTGATCTGAAAATATTAAAACCTGCTTTTCCCCCTCTCCTTTATTAAAGGAGAGGGTTAGGGAGAGGATTTGTAAGAAAGAATCCCCCCTTGCGAAGCAGTACTTCTCACCTTTAATAAAAGGGGGAATTCTGTCAATTAAAAGAAAGAAGTATTTAAGCTTTTATTAAAAAATATCAAAAAAGAAGGAATCCAAAATGACCATCGAAAATACCAGAAAATCCATTTCACGCTGGCATGAGATGCTAGAAAGCCGTGATATGTCGATCTTGAATGAGCTGCTTGCTGAAGAAGTGGTATTTCGTTCGCCTGTGGCTTTTCAACCTTATCCTGGAAAACAGGTGGTATTTTTTATTTTGACCAATGTCATTCAAGTCTTTGAAAACTTCACCTATCACCGTGAATTTATAAGTGAAGATGGTAACAATGTCGTACTTGAGTTTTCTGCCAATGTGGGCGATAAAAAACTAAAGGGAGTTGACATGATTCAGTTTAATGAAGAGGGTCAGATGATTGATTTTGAAGTCATGATCCGACCTAAGTCCGGACTTGAAGCCTTGGCTGTACAGATGGGCCAGCGGATGCAATCATTCCAAGCTAAAACTTAATTCGAACTATTGATTCAAGTCGGCATGAAATTTGTAAATCACAGCTAGTACAACTAGAGGGGGATGACAGATGAAAATGTTGCTTAAAAAATTGGGTCAGCTTTCCAGTGAATATCTGGATCGTTTCAGCGGAGCAGACGAGCCGACCCTGTATTACAATCCGAATGGTGTATTTTCAGGACTCATTGAGCGCTTACCGCAGCTGCAACAAAAATATCGTCCTACGCCGTGGTTAGCCAATGCACACGCACATATTCTGTATTTCGATTTGATTAAAAAACACACCATTAAACTGAAATATGATGCGCTTGAACAGCTAAAAATGTCAGATGGTGGAATTACCGGTATTGCCTGGTATGGACTGGATCTTCCGGCAAGTACGCCAACCATTGTCTTACTCCATACTATTACCGGTTCTCCTGAATCAATGCGTGAACTGGTTCGTGATCTGCATAAATATACGGGTTGGCGTGTGGCATTGTGTTTACGCCGTGGTCATGCAGACTTACCCATGCCTGTGCCTAAAATGAACCTGTTTGGTTCAACTCAGGATTTGCGTGAACAACTCTTGTATATACAGGACAGATTTCCTCAGTCCGATCTCTATGGGGTTGGCTCTTCTGCGGGTACGGGATTGTTAGTGCGTTATCTGGGCGAAGAGGGTGAACAAACCCCATTAAAAGCAGCTTTTGCTTTATGTCCTGGCTATAACACTGAAACTGGTTTTGCCAATGTGCATCCGTTTTACAGTAAAGTTATGGCCAAAAAACTGATTAAGCGCTTTATTCATCCTTATCAGGAAACCTGGCAGGTCTGCCCAAGCTGGAAACAGTTATTAGAAGTTAAAGATCTGTCCGAATTTGAAAAACTCTATTTTGAACTGGCTGGATTTACGGATTATGCCAGTTATACCCAGGCAACCAATCCGATTTATGTATTTGAAAGTATCAAAATTCCGCTGATGATTTTAAATGCGGAGGATGATCCGGTGTGTCACATCCGAAATTTAGAACCTTATAAAGAAAAAATTCGGGCGATGTCCAATATTATGGTGATTACCACCAAAAAAGGCAGTCATTGCGGCTTTTATCAGGGCTTGATGCAAACCGAATCTTGGGCTACCCGACTAATGGCAGATTATTTGATTCACTTATCTCGTGCACCGGCAACAGTATCTGCTTAAAAAGTTCCAATAAAAAACCCAGCATCTGCTGGGTTTTTTTGATGAATGATCCTGTAATCAGTCAAGTGCTGGCATCGCTGCGGCAATCGCGTCAGCAACCGCATCATCTTCAGACTTGTTTTCTGGATTTGAATTGGTTTTAGGGGTGGTCTCAGCAGGCTTTGACGCAGGTTCTTCGCGGGTTTCAGGCACTGGTGCCGGCTCAGTTGTTTCTGGCTTTTTGATTTCACGACGGATTTCGGTCGTGGTGTTTTCAGTTTGCTCACGTTGAATTTCAACCGTTGGCGCTACTTCCTCTTCAATTGCCGCTGGCTCTACAGGTTCAAGCGGTTCAAATTGCGTTGGTTCTGGAGTCGAGATTTCAGATGCTGGAGTAACTTCTACTTGCTCTTCTTCTTTTGGTGCTTCTTTTTTTACACACGCAGTTAATGTCAGACCAGTCAGGATTAGGGTGGAGATTAAAAGTTTCTTCATCATCATTGCATCAAACATAAAAGTGTGGAGGGGATACACCATTATAGCAGCAAAATGCAAGATAGAAATCATATGAACTTACTGTAATTTTTTATAGGAATTGCTGTTAGAATAGTCAATTGTTTATTGTTCTTTGAATTGATGCGGATTGACTTTGCTTTCTAGGTACAAGGTAAAGTAAAATTGCGCAACATTGCAGGCCGATTTAGGCTCGATTGTACGAGAAACCCAATGACCCATTTTATTTTCGTTACTGGTGGTGTAGTTTCATCACTAGGTAAAGGTATTTCAGCTGCTTCTGTTGCTGCACTTTTAGAAGCTCGTGGTTTAAAAGTGACCATGGTAAAAATGGATCCATACATTAATGTCGATCCAGGGACAATGAGCCCATTCCAGCATGGTGAAGTTTTTGTTACAGAAGATGGTGCTGAAACAGACTTAGACTTGGGTTACTACGAACGTTTCTTGCGTCGTGCGAAAATGACCAAATTGAATAACTTCACATCAGGCCGTGTTTACCAGGATGTTCTAAATAAAGAACGCCGTGGCGACTACCTGGGTGGTACTGTGCAAGTTATTCCACACATTACTGACAATATCAAAGAGCGTGTACTTCGTGCAGGCGAAGGTTATGACGTTGCGATCGTAGAGATCGGCGGTACTGTAGGTGACATTGAATCTCTCCCATTCATGGAATCTGTACGTCAGTTAATGGTTGAACTTGGTCATAAACGTACCATGTTAATGCACTTAACGTTACTCCCATACATTAAGTCTGCAGCAGAATTAAAAACCAAACCAACACAGCATTCTGTTAAAGAACTCCTGTCGATTGGTATTCAGCCAGACATTCTCATCTGCCGTACAGAATACGATGTAGATGCAGATACGACGCGTAAGATTGCATTATTTACCAACGTTGAAGCACGTGCCGTTGTGGTATGTAAAGACGCACGTTCGATCTACCAGATTCCACGTACATTCTACGAACAAAATGTTGACGATTTAATCTGTGAACGTTTTGGTTATAACGATCTTCCTGAAGCTGATTTAACAGATTGGGATAACGTTGTAGAAGCACTACTGAACCCTGAATACACCGTACGTGTAGCAATGGTTGGTAAATACGTTGAACTTCCAGATGCTTACAAATCTGTCAACGAAGCACTTCTACATGCGGGTATTCAAAACCGTGTGAAAGTTCAGATTGACTACGTAAACGCTGAAGAGCTTGAAAGCCAAGATGTAGCAGAAGTATTGAAAGATGCTGATGCGATTCTGGTTCCTGGCGGTTTTGGTGAGCGCGGTACTGAAGGCAAAATGAAGGCGATTCAGTTCGCACGTGAGAACGGTGTGCCGTTCCTCGGTATTTGCTTGGGTATGCAGTTGGCTGTGATCGAATACGCACGTAATGTTGCTGGTATTGCAGATGCGACTTCGACTGAATTTAACCGTTCAACGAAATCTCCATTGATTGGTTTAATTACTGAATGGTTAGATGAGCGTGGTGAAGTTCAGCAACGTTCTGCTGATTCTGATCTGGGTGGTACGATGCGTCTTGGCGCGCAAAAATCTGAACTGGTTGCAGGGACTAAAACTGCAGAAGTTTATGGTTCTGAAGAAATCATCGAGCGCCATCGTCACCGTTACGAGATGAACAACCGTTATATCCCAGTGCTAGAAGAAAAAGGCATGAAGATTTCGGGTTATTCTCCGGTACAGCATCTGGTAGAAACTGTTGAAATTCCTGCACATCCTTGGTTTATTGCAGTACAATTCCACCCGGAATTTACCAGCTCGCCACGTGATGGTCACCCATTGTTTGCCGGTTTCATTGATGCTGCGAAAAAGCAGTACCAAAAAACCAAATAATCGGTACGTAGGACACAACTAGGGAAGTTTAAATGTCGCAATTAAAACCACAAGAAATTGTACGTTTGGGCGATATACAAATGGCAAATCATTTGCCATTTGTATTATTCGGCGGAATGAATGTACTTGAATCTAAAGACCTGGCTTTTGAAATCGCAGAGACTTATGTTGATATCTGTACACGTTTGGGTATTCCATATGTGTTCAAAGCCAGCTTTGATAAAGCCAACCGTTCAAGCCTGAACTCTTTCCGTGGCCCAGGCCTGGAAAAAGGTCTCGAGTGGTTAGCTGACATTAAAAAACATTTTAATGTGCCAATCATCACTGATGTACATGAGCCGTACCAAGCGGCTCCTGTGGCGGAAGTGGCAGACATTATTCAATTGCCAGCCTTCTTGAGCCGTCAGACGGATCTGGTTGAAGCCATGGCAAAAACCGATGCCATCATCAACATCAAAAAAGCCCAGTTCCTTGCTCCACATGAAATGCGTCATATTCTGCATAAGTGTCTGGAAGCTGGAAATGACAAGCTGATTATTTGTGAACGTGGTTCGGCATTTGGCTATAACAATCTGGTTGTAGACATGCTGGGCTTCGACATCA
Source organism: Acinetobacter sp. AS5 (assembly GCF_048957595.1). Taxonomy (NCBI): domain Bacteria; kingdom Pseudomonadati; phylum Pseudomonadota; class Gammaproteobacteria; order Moraxellales; family Moraxellaceae; genus Acinetobacter; species Acinetobacter sp. AS5. Next base: position 15,882 of record NZ_JARDAL010000042.1, read on the forward strand.
TGAAAGAGATGAATGTCCCGGTGTTCTTTGATGTAACCCATGCCTTACAAACCCCAGGCGGCCGCGCAGATTCTGCCGGTGGTCGTCGTGCGCAAATTACAACGCTTGCGCGTGCGGGTATGGCAACGGGTCTTGCTGGCTTGTTCCTGGAAGCACATCCAGATCCGGAAAAAGCCAAGTGTGATGGTCCATGTGCGCTGCGCATGTCTCAACTTGAGCCTTTCCTGGCACAGCTAAAAGAATTGGATACCTTGGTTAAAGGTTTCGAAAAGTTAGATACACACTGAGTTTATCACTCTTGCGCTGCCGTATAGGCAGCTCATATTAATCAACTGAGGAATAGTTCATGAGCCAAATCGTTGACATTCGTGCACGTGAAATTTTGGACTCTCGTGGTAACCCTACCATCGAAGCAGACGTAATCTTAGCATCTGGCGTAGTTGGCCGTGCATGTGCACCATCTGGTGCTTCAACTGGTTCTCGTGAAGCTTTAGAACTTCGTGATGGCGATAAAGCGCGTTACTTAGGTAAAGGCGTTAAAACTGCGGTAAATAACGTCAATACGTTAATCCGTGACGCTTTGGTCGGTAAATCAGTATTCGAACAAAAAGACATCGATAACACGATGATCGCGTTGGACGGTACTGAAAACAAAGAAAAATTAGGTGCAAACGCAACTTTGGCAGTGTCTTTGGCTGCTGCGCGCGCTGCTGCTGAAGAAAAGAAAACTCCTCTTTTTCAATACATCGCAGATCTTCGCGGTCAAACGATTTTAACCATGCCTGTACCAATGATGAACATCATCAATGGTGGTTCACATGCAGACAACAACGTCGATATTCAAGAGTTTATGATTGAGCCAGTAGGCTTCACTTCATTCTCTGAAGCGCTACGTGCCGGTGCTGAAATCTTCCATTCACTTAAATCAGTTTTAAACAAAAAAGGTTTAAACACTGCGGTAGGTGATGAAGGCGGTTTTGCACCGAACTTACGTTCAAACGAAGAAGCAATTACGGTTATTCTTGAAGCAATTGGTCAAACTGGCTACAAAGCAGGTTCTGACATCATGCTTGCGCTGGATTGTGCATCTTCAGAATTCTACAAAAATGGTCAGTACATTCTTGCGGGCGAAGGCAACAAAGCGTTCACAAGCAATCAGTTCTCTGACTATTTAGCAGGTCTTGTAAGCCAGTACCCAATTATCTCGATTGAAGATGGTCTGGACGAATCTGACTGGGAAGGCTGGTCTTACCTGACTTCTATTCTTGGCGACAAGATCCAGTTGGTTGGCGATGACTTATTCGTAACGAATCCTAAAATCCTGCAACGTGGTATCAACGAAAAAGTGGGTAACTCGATTCTGATCAAATACAACCAGATCGGTACCTTGACTGAAACTTTAGATGCCATCTATCTTGCGAAAGAAAATGGTTACTCTACGGTAATTTCACACCGTTCAGGCGAAACTGAAGATTCAACGATTGCTGATCTTGCAGTAGGTACAGCAGCGGGTCAAATCAAGACGGGTTCACTTTGCCGTTCTGACCGTGTAGCGAAATATAATCAATTACTTCGTATTGAAGAATTGACTAATGCTGCATATCGCGGTAAAGCTGAGTTCAAAGGTTTGAACTAAGCGACTTATGTCAATGTTAAATGTATTCGACTCGACTGCGAGTAAAGTACTGTTGGGCCTTGCGATCATTTTGATCGCAGGGTTTCAATATTTATACTGGTTTGGTGAAGGTGGTTATCATGATCATCAGCAACTGACCCAGAAAATCCAGCAACAGATGGAATTGAATGATGAGCTAAAAGAGCGTAATCGCGTTCTGGCAGCAGAAGTTTATGATTTGAAGAATGGTATTGAAGCCATCGAAGAACATGCGCGTTTAGATCTTGGTCTGATTAAGCCACGCGAAACTTTTATTCAAATGAGCACGATCAGTACTCAATATAAACCGATCTATCTTAATCCTAATTCTAAAGTAGACCTGCGAACCAATGAGTCAGCTGAAGCACCAACCACACCCTAAACTTTGGGCCATTCTTCCAGCTGCAGGTTCCGGTAGCCGTTTCTCCAAAACAGAACTGAAACAATATCAGATGATTCAAGAGCGAACTGTTCTTGAACATACGGTGGCTCGTCTGAATCAACTGCCTTTGACGGGTTATGTCCTAGCGATTGGTGAACAGGACAACGTCGCGAAAACACTGCCATTTTCCAGCCTGGAGAAAGCCCATTTTTGTCTGGGCGGTGAAGAACGGGTGAATTCCGTGTTAAATGCACTAAACTATTTATCTCAAATCGCTTCTGAAGATGACTGGGTGTTGGTCCATGATGCGGCACGTCCCTGTGTCAGTCATGATTGTCTGCAACAGTTGGTCAATACTGCGATTTCACAGGATCAGGCTGCGATTCTGGCGATCCCGGTGCGAGATACACTTAAGCGTGTAGTAACCAATTTTGATATTGAGGAAACAGTGGACCGATCGATGCTCTGGCAGGCACAAACACCACAAATGGCGAAACTGGGAGTCTTAAAGCGGGCGATTGAGCAGACTTTGCAGGATGGGGCTACGATTACCGATGAAGCCAGTGCACTGGAGCATATTGGTGAGTCAGTACAAGTAGTGCAAGGGCGTTCCGATAATATTAAAATTACCTATCCGGACGATCTGGAACTAGCCAAGCTGATTTTAAAGGCTCAGGCTTAAAAATATATTCAAATAATATTTAAATAAAAGCAGAATAAATCTGGCTATAGCGATCTATTCGCTATAGCTTTCACTTATAATTTTGCCATCATTCTTTTTCACCTTTTGGCCAATGATACCTTCACAGCAGTATCGGTTTTTACGTCACTCTTTGCGTGATGGACGTAGTATTAACCCGCAAGATTCATCTCGATGGACCAAGTTGCACCTTGATCCATGGTTATTGTGCTTTCTGGTTCTCAATGCAATTTTGGGTTTAATGGTGGTGTATAGCGCGACCTCCGAAGACTCTGGCATGGTGGTGCGTCAGGCGATCAGTTTCGGAATTGGTTTTGTGCTGCTGTTTATCTGTGCACAAATTCCACCGAAAGTCTATCAGGCGATTAGTCCATACCTGTATGCCTTCGGGATCTTCATGCTGCTTCTGGTCTTTGTCATTGGTGAAAAACGTTTAGGTGCAACGCGCTGGATTACCTTGCCGGGGGTGGGAAGCATGCAACCGAGTGAGGTGATGAAATTTGCCATGCCTTTGATGATGGCATGGTATTTTGCACGTAAGCCGTTTCCTCCCAAATTTTTGCATATTGTCGGGGCTTTGATTTTATTGGGCATACCATTTGTTTTGGTGGCACTTCAGCCTGACTTGAACATTGGCTTGGTGATTCCCGGTATTTTTGTTCTATTTTTAAGTGGGATGTCGTGGCGTCTGATTGGTGGTGCAGCCGCTGCAGTAGCCGTGGCAGCTCCGGCTGCATGGGTGTTTGTATTACAAGAGTATCAAAAAAAGCGTATTACTACGCTATTTGATCCGGAGTCGGATGCCTTGGGTGCAGGCTGGAATATTATCCAGTCCAAAATTGCGATTGGTTCAGGTGGTTCCACGGGTAAAGGCTATACTGAAGGTACGCAATCACATTTAGGTTATCTTCCTGAACATCATACTGACTTTATTATGTCGACTTATGCCGAAGAATTCGGTTTTATCGGTGTTTTCCTACTGTTTAGTTTATTCACTGCCATTATTATTCGCTGTTTGATGATTGGTTTAAACAGCTTTCATAACTTTGGCCGTTTATATGCTGGAGCCATGGGGCTGACTTTCTTCTTCTTTGTATTTTTAAACTCCGGCATGGTGAGCGGGATTTTACCTGTAACGGGAGATCCATTGCCGCTAATGAGTTATGGTGGAACAGCAGTAATTTCTATGCTGGCCGGGATGGGCATTGTGATGTCGATTCATACCCATCGATAAATTATTCTAAAAGTCAGACTGGTTCCGGCTTTTTATACACTTAAAATAAGTTGTCTTAGAAATCCTGTTTTGGCCAGAAGAAAAAGAAGAATATTTTAGAATTCATATTAAATTAAAAAAGCCCTCAAATGAGGGCTTTTTTAATTTAATACTTTAACTGAGAAACCAGGTGTAATAGCCCCAGATCATTAAAGGCCAAGTTAAAAATGGACTAAATAGCCATTTCCAGAACCAGTGGCGCGGCACAAAGCCCACACCATGGACAAAGCCTCCAGAAATACCAATCATGATATACATCATGGCACTATGGCTATATTCACCGTTGGCATCCAGCATTGCAGAAGGATGAACCAATAACACGGCTGCGAGAGGAAAAGCCAATAGGCAGGAAATCATCATCGCAAATTTGTTTGGTTTCTTGTCTACAACGGTTTTCTCAAGCGCAGCTTCGGTCATGTTTTATTCCTCATCCAGATCTTGGTGTTGTTCCATGTAAATGGCAGCAATCACACTGGCAAAACATGCCATCAGTACACCCAGAATCCAGGCAAAATACCACATAGTTGTCTCTCCTTAAGACATAGCCTTAGTACAGGCTATGTGAATTATCTTCAATGTGTTTGTTGGTAATCACGCCCCACATCTTGTAATAACACCAGGTGGTATAGATCAGGATCAGTGGAACAAAGATACATGCAGCAACGGTCATGACTGTTAAGGTATTTTTACTAGATACCGCATCCCACATGGTCAGACTTGCAACCGGGTTAATGCTTGAAGGCATCAGGAAAGGAAACAGGGCAAAACCAGCAGTCAGGATGGCACCGATGACAGCCAGAGATGAACCCAGGAAGCTCAAGCCTGCTTTGTTTTTACTAGCTGCCAAGACAATGATCAAGCCACCCAAAATGCCGGCAATTGGAGCAGCCATTGTGATTGGATACGTCGAGTAGTTATTCATCCAGCCTGGATTGGCATTGGTCAATACTTCTTTGGCCAGCGGGTTGGCAACACCATTGGTATCAAAAGGTGTAACTAAGGTATAGCCCTGAATGCCACCAAAATACAACCATGCACCGGCTGCCAGGAAAGTTGCTAAATACACTAGTCCCATGATTTGTGTTGCTTTGGCAGAACGTTGGCGTAGGTCACCATCAGTACGCAGCATTAACCATGCACCACCATGTGCACACAGCATCGATAAACTGACCAGACCACAGACAATCGCAAACGGATTCAGCAGGGCAAAGAAGCTACCAGTATAAGTAGAACGTACAGTTTCATCTAAAGTAAATGGTACACCCAAGAACATGTTGCCGAATGCCACACCGAAGACCAATGCAGGAACTGCACCACCAATCGCTAGACCCCAGTCCCATGAATTGCGCCATTTGGTATTTTCCAGTTTTGAGCGATAGTCAAAACCGACCGGACGCAGGAACAGGGCAAACAGTACCAGCAACAGTGCCCAGTACATGCCAGAGAAGGCGGTTGCATAGACCATTGGCCAGGCAGCGAACAAAGCACCGCCGGCAGTAATAAACCAGACTTGGTTACCGTCCCAATGCGGGGCAATGGTATTGATCGCTGCACGGCGCTCGCTATCATTTTTGCCCACAAATGGCATGATCGCCATGGAGCCCATATCGAAGCCATCGGTGAGGGCAAAGCCAATCAGCAATACGCCGACCAGCACCCACCAAATGATTTTTAATAATTCATATTCGATCATGCGTGAGTCTCCTCATTTGCCTTCTCTGCAGCTGCAAGCTTTTCAAAATGGTATTTACCGGTATGCAGTGAGCTTGGGCCAAGACGTGAGAACTTGATCATCAGATACATCTCGATAATCAGTAACACGGTATAGAATGCTGCCAATGCGAGGATTGAACCCCAGACATCACCTGTGCTTAAGCTTGATGCTGAAAGATGCGTCGGTAATACCTCACCAATAGTCCATGGTTGACGACCTACTTCTGCTACATACCAGCCAGTTTGCGCAGCAACCCAAGGTAAAGGCAGTGCAAATAATGCAAATTTCAATAACCATGGTTTATTTTCTGCATTACGTTTTGCTACCGCAAAAGTTGCCAGTGCAAATAGAAGCAGCATCAGGAAGCCGGAAGCCACCATGGCACGGAAGGCCCAGAACAGGCTTGGTACGTGTGGAATGGTATCTTTAGCGGCTGCTTTGATTTGCTCTTCAGAGGCATCAACGACATTTGGCGTGTATTTCTTCAGCAGCAGACCGTAACCGAGGTCTTTTTGGCTTTCTTCAAAAGCGGTTTTCAGTTCTGGAGACTGATCACCAGCACGTAATTTTTCCAGTTGCGAATAGGCCACCATACCATTACGGATACGCGCTTCATGCTGAACCAGCAGGTCCTTAATACCTGTAACTTGTTCAGTCGTAGAACGTGTAGCAATCAGACCCATTACATAAGGAATTTTCACTGCATAATCTGTAGTCATGGTTTCCTTATTCGGGATACCGAACAAAGTAAATGGCGCAGGTGCAGGGTGAGTATCCCATTCTGCTTCAATCGCTGCCAGTTTGGTTTTCTGTACATCGCCCAGCTCATACCCTGATTCATCACCTAGTAAAATCACTGAAAGTGTAGAAGCAAGCCCGAAGATGGCTGCAATGGCAAAAGAACGGCGTGCAAAAGGCAAGTCACGTTTTTTCAGCATGTAGTAACTTGAAATAGCCAGGACGAAGATGGCACCTGTGACATAACCGGCAGATACTGTATGCACAAATTTAACCTGAGCGACCGGGTTAAAGATCAATGCAGCAAAGTCCACCATTTCCATACGCATGGTTTCATAGTTAAATGCCGAACCGACCGGGTTTTGCATCCAGCCATTGGCGACCAGAATCCAGAGTGCGGACATGTTCGAGCCTAAAGCCACCAGCCAGGTCACTGCCAGATGTTGTACTTTGGACAGGCGATCCCAACCAAAGAAGAACAAGCCAATAAAGGTCGATTCAAGGAAGAAGGCCATCAAACCTTCAATCGCCAGCGGTGCACCGAAAATATCACCGACATAATGCGAGTAATACGCCCAGTTGGTTCCGAACTGGAACTCCATGGTCAGGCCGGTGGTTACCCCTAAGGCAAAGTTAATACCAAACAGTTTTCCCCAGAACTTGGTCATGTCTTTATAGATTTCTTTGCCGGAAATCACATAGGTGGTTTCCATAATGGCAAGCAAAAAAGCCAAGCCTAAAGTCAGTGGAACAAAAATAAAGTGATACATCGCGGTCATGGCGAACTGGAACCGCGAGAGATCGACCACGCTTTCAGAAATCATCAACGTGTCTCCTGGATTTGGGAAGGATTGCCGGCGATACGCTCGGCGACTTGGTTGTCAAAATTTTTAGGAATCGTAGGCGCATCAAACCAGATATTTTTAATTATCATGAGTAAAATAACCTTGATAATTAAAATGGCAGTTATTTCTCTAACCACTCTCTGGTTTAGATTTTTGGGAACTAAGCTCATTCGACTAAGCCTGTTATATGACTTGTTATATATTATTAATCTATTGTAACTAAAAAATAAATAGACGATACAGTTTAAATAAATATATATTTATAAGTATTTGAAAATAATAAATATATATTTATATGAGTTAAAATTTATTCTAAATATTTTTTATTATTTTATGTAATTTTATTGGTTTTTAAATCCGACTAAAATGCTTATATTTATATATTTTAATGTAGATTATTTTGGTTGGCTTAATATTTTTTCTATTTTTTAATCTGATTAAAATGCTTGGTTTTAAAATGAAGAATAAAATTAATCAAACTAAATTGGTTGGTTTTATAAGAGTTGAATATCAGTATCACAATCTTTCTCATCATATTTATACTGATAAAAACACGCCAAAAAAAGAACATGCTGGAGGCATGTTCTTTTTAAATTTTGTGAGGGAGACTGGTCTTAGAAGTCGTAACGCATGCCTAGAGAAAGACCGGTTGCATCTTCACCGCGTGTACCGCCTACGTTGTTTGTACGCGCTTGTGCCCATGGTGTAACATTTGAATTCTCATCATTTAGTACAGTTGCCAGGTTTGCATATACACGTACTGTTTTGTCTAAACGGTGTTCAACACCAAGTGCCAATAATGTTGCATTCGCATCATCTGCATCTACATCACGTTGGAACACTTGACCACGTAGATATGTTTTTGGTGCAAATTTATAGTCAGCTGCTACACCAAATACTTGTGCATCTGGGTTTGCTTCAGAATTATCATGTTGAAGGAATTGGTATAAACCGCCCAGATTGAATTCAGGAGTGATTTTGTAGGCACCAGCAATACGGAAACCATCGCGTTCGCCACGACCTGCATCTTCTTCATAATGTTCATAGGCAGCAGCAAAATCAACTTTACCTTCTTTATAGGTTAAGGCGAGGTCGTATGCTTTATCATCGCGATTATCTTTATTGGTAGTAGTTGTGGTTCCCGGTACGACTACTGTTACTGGACCATTCACAGTTTCAATTACAGTAGTTTTTGGTGAAGACGTTGACACGCTATCAGGGCTATTACCTTCGTGTAAAGAAAGTGCTGCTAAAACATTAAAGCCGCCACCAAACTTAGGTGATTTATATTCAATGGTATTGTTATTACGTTCATCAAAACGCAAGTTGCCAGCACGTGTGACGTTACGAACATCACCGACCATATCACCAAAGAAGTTGACCGGGCCACGTGCTACTTTGAATGGGCTGTCAAAACGGCCGATACGCGCTTGACCGAAATCACCTTTTAAACCAACAAAAGTATCGCGAGTTGCAAATTCAACATCATCGTTTGCAGAACCACTTGCAAAGTTAATTTCCTGTTCGATTTGAGCAAAAGCCGTCATGCCATTTTCTAATTGTTGTTCAGCTTTAAAGCCAAGGCGTGACGCGTTTGATGATAAAGCAACTTCATTATAGTCTTTACCATCATCCAGATAATCTAAAGAAACGTGTGCACGACCATAAATTTTAACGTCAGCAGCAGCTGCCATGACTGGTGTTAAAATTGTTGCCCCAATTGCTAATGCAGATAACGTTTTTTTCATGTGTTGCTCCAATAAAGACTTTTTATTCATCGTCTTAAAACAAGTTTCAGTCATGTGTTGAAACATGTACCGCTCTATTGGTGCCAAGTATCGATTACAAATAAGACAGTAAGATTAAGGAAATATTTCAAATCTGTTAAATGTTGTATTTTGTAAGTTTTGTAATATTACACATTCAATTTTTTGTATTTAAAGATAATTTGGTTGCTATTATCTTAATGATTCGCATTTATTTCTAAAGTTTTATGCTTTAAGTAGAATAAAAAAATGGAGCCGAAGCTCCATTTTTTTATTCAGTTAAACTTAAAGTGCAGCTTTGATTTTTTCAGCCAGCGCTTTAATTTTTTCCTGATCACCCATCTGGGCAGCATGTTTGCCCAGATTGTGCAAAGAGGTAGGAACCAGATGGAAATGTACGTGTGGTACGGTCTGACCCGCTGCGGCCCCTGATAATTGCATCAGCACGATACCGTCCACACCTAAACCTTTTTCAATGGCTTTTGCAACTTTCTGTACGATCTGAATCGTATAGGCTGCAGCTTCAGGGGGTAGATCCAGTAAAGTGATCGCCGGAGTTTTCGGAACCACGAGAGTATGACCTTCTGCCTGAGGCATGATGTCCATAAATGCAAGAACCTGGTCATCTTCATACACTTTTATCGCAGGAAGTTCACCGCGTAGAATTCGTGCAAAAATATTCTGATCATCATAAGTCATAAGTATATTCCTTGAGCGTCATTAAACTGAATTATTTACAGTTCAATTCTTTCTGACGATCTTTGATCGCGTCAAGACGTTGTTGCTCTTTTTCCGAGAATTTTGGCTTGGTTGTATAGCAATTGTCATTACCAAACTTGGCTTTTGCTTCAGGATCTTTGAAACAGAAACCTTTAGACGCATAAATCACGTCATGATCATTTTTTAATTTTTTGCACTCTTGTTCAGATGCAAGAACCGATGTTGAAGCCCCGAACAAAGTTGCAAAGCCAATCAATGCTGCAACAGAAAATTTCTTCATGAGAGTTTCCTCTGGGTTATCCACTATATGTGCCTGCCTACTAGTCACAATATGAGGTTTCGTTATCATTATTCAATGGCGAGATATTACTCGATGGTAATATTACTCCATGATTCATACATTTTCACAGCACTGGAAAAATCACTGTTTTTATCCGACAGGTCGCTGGCTGCCTGAATCAGATTCTGGGTTAAAGATAACACAGGTGCAGAAAGTTTGGCTTCACGCGCAAGGTCGATTGCGATACCTGTATCTTTGGCCAAGAGTGGCAGGGCAAAGGTTACAGGAAAACTGCGGTTTAAAATACGCTGTGGCAATACGGTTTCAGTCACCATGCTTTTACCACTTGAAGCATTAATACAATCCAGTGCTTCATGCAGGTTTACCCCATGCGCTTTCAAGGTAGTAAAGCCCTCAGCAACGGCACACAGGTTTACAGCCATTAACATATTATTTACGGCCTTCACTGCAAAACCTGCGCCAGATTCACCGACATGCTTGATCAGCTTGCCAAATGCCTGCATTGCAGGAAGGGCTTTTTCATAGCCCTCTGCATTACCACCCACCATCACGGTTAAAGTGCCATTTTCAGCACCAACGGTTTGGCCACTGACCGGTGCATCCAGAAAGATTACCCCATGTTCAGCCAGTTGTGCTGCCAGTTTTTGGGCAGAATCTGGTACACCACTGGTGCAGTCGACCCAGACTGAACCGGATTTAAGCGGTAAATTTTCCAGAAGTTGTTCTACATCAGCGCTGGTGGGCAGGCAAGAAAAAATCACATCTGCCTGTACGGCCTGTTCCAGTGTGACGGCTTGGGTGCCATATTCGGCAGCATGCTCTTCAGCCTTGTTAAAGCTGCGGTTCCAGACATAGACCGTATCAAAATGCTTGGGCAAATGTGCAGCCATACGAAAACCCATTGCACCTAAGCCGATAAATGCCACTGACTGAATCATGCTATACCCTCTGAATATGTTTAAATCTATTGATAATTTTTAATATTTTTCTGGTGCGAGAAATCTGCTTTAAGCATCAAGCCGTGTAGAGCGCTGCACCAGCCAGGTCGTCATTTTGGGCCAGAATGTATTTGCCGTTTTCTGGTTCGACATTAGTCCAAGATGGCCACCCGGTATAAGAGTAAACGTCTTATCTTGGCTACTTGTCAATTCCATCAAAGGCTTAGCTGACTGTTCTGTGACAATTTGATCGGTTTGACCTGCACCCACCAAGAGAGAACAGCTAATATTTTTAAGATCAACGACACGACCATCTAAAGTGATAGAACCCTGTTTTAAAGGATTTTGCAGCCACAAGTGCAGCACCATGTCCTGATTAATCCCGCCTGGATAATCAATCATCTTATTCAGGAAATTCCCCATAGTGGCATGTTCATAGACATCTTCGACATGGTCCAGATTCAGCAAAAACTGCTTCTGGCTTTTAAGCCAGCCAATCGGATCGAGTAATTTAAAGCCCAAGGCATTTATAATACCCGGCGTATGAATATATTGCTTCGGGATCAGTCCTTGATGAATGGCCTGTTGCAGATTTTTATTTTTAGAAATCAGTTTATTGGTTGTAGAAAAAAGTTTGCCGACACGTCCTGACGCATAACTGTCGATAGGGCTGCCCACCACGATCAGATTTTTGACATGTTCAGGTGAATGCAGGGCCGTATAGAGCGTGACAAACACCCCAGCCATACTCCAGCCGTGCAGGGAAATGAACTGACTGCCTGAATGCTTGCAGATGGTTTCAATGGATTGAGGAATGGCTGTATCGATAAAAGATAAAAAGTTCAGGTGGCGGTGCTTAAAGTTAAAGCGTTTCCATTCCACCAGATAGACATCAAAACCGCTATGCTGAAAATGCTTGACCAGAGAACGATAAGGATACAGATCATAGATATCCATATTAATCGCCAAGGGTGCGATGAAAACCAGAGGCTCCTTATATTTTTTCTCAGGTGAAGCGTAATAGCGAATCTTGCAAAACTCGGTGCCGGCAATATATTCAAAAGGGGTTTTTTGCGACAGGATCAGTGAGGAGGCATTAAACACCCGGGTACTGAGGTGTTTCAATTTTTTTTGCTGGCGCTGAAAGTTTTGTTTTAACTGAATCATGTAAATAAAATATCCGTATCCGCGGGAGGATTGATCGAAGTCTAAGCAATAATCGCTTATTATGCCTTGACCTGAAATAGCTTAGGCGCTCAAAATGTTGGCAAATTTTTACAAAAGGCAGCCTGAGGGCTGAGGTAAAGCGATGAGCCAGCAAGACGATATTTCTTACCAATTAGAAACTTTAGCCATTCGTACCGGTCATACCCGCACTTTTGAAGGTGAGCATGGCGAACCAATTTTTCTAACATCGTCCTTTGTGTATGAAAATGCTGCAGAAGCCGCAGCCAAATTCTCAGGCCAGGAACCGGGCAATATCTATTCTCGCTTTACCAATCCGACCGTTGCCATGTTTGAAAAGCGTCTGGCTGCACTTGAAGGTGCAGAGCGCGCCGTCGCCACCAGTTCGGGTATGGCAGCCATTATGGCAGTGATGATGGCATTCTTAAAAGCCGGTGATCATGTGATCTGTTCACGTGCTGTCTTCGGCTCTACGGTTTCCATGTTTGAAAAATATGTCGCAAAATTTAGCGTCAGTGTTGATTTCGTCGATTTGACTGATCTTGATGCATGGAAAAATGCCATTAAGCCTGAAACCAAAATTCTCTTTGTTGAATCTCCATCGAATCCTTTAGCAGAAGTAGCTGATATACAGGGACTCGCCGATATTGCGCATGCCAATGATGCTTTACTGGCGATTGATAACAGCTTCTGTACACCTGTGTTACAACAACCACTCAAATTTGGTGCAGACCTGGTGGTGTATTCTGCGACTAAATATCTGGATGGCCAAGGCCGTGCGCTAGGTGGTGCTGTCGTAGGTAATCACAAGCTGCTTGAAGAAATCTTCGGCTACGTGCGTACTACCGGCCCATCAATGAGCCCATTTAATGCCTGGGTTTTCCTAAAAGGCTTGGAAACACTACGTTTGCGTATGCGTGAACATTCAGCAAGTGCACAGCAGCTGGCTGAATTTTTGAATCAGCATCCAAAAGTAGAAAAAGTATATTATGCGGGCCTGCCTGAGCATATCGGTCATGAACTGGCAGCAAAACAGCAGAGCGGTTTTGGCGGTATTGTGTCTTTTGAAGTCAAAGGTGGTCGTGAGGAAGCATGGACTGTCATCGACAATACCCAGTTTATCTCGATTACCGGTAATCTGGGCGATGTGAAATCGACCATTACCCATCCTGCAACCACGACACACGGTAAATTGTCGCCTGAAGCCAAAGAAGCTGCCGGTATTCGCGAAGGTTTGATTCGCGTATCTGTTGGTTTGGAAGAGATTGGTGATATTATCCAGGATATTCGTCGCGGTTTAGACCTAATTTAATTTTATAAATTTATGTTCGGAGATATTTATGAACATTAACATGTTGATGCAGCAAGCTCAGCGCATGCAGAAAGAAGTTGAAAACAACGTAAAAAAAGCCAAAGAAGAGCTTGCGCAAACTGAAGTGCATGCCGAGGCGGGTGGCGGTCTGGTGAAAGTAACTATGACTTGCCGTAACGTAGTGAAGCGTATCGAAATCAATCCTGAGTTACTTCAGGATGATCCAGACATGATCGAAGACCTGATTGCAGCGGCAATGAATGATGCAGCACGTCAGGCAGAAGTGGTATCTGACGAAAGAATGAAAGCAGCGAATTCGGGTATGGGTTTACCGCCTGGTCTTGCAGGTATGTTCTAAGGAAGAATGCGCAATGTTTAGTGATCGTTTTGATCAACTTGTTCAAGCATTACGCATTTTGCCAAGCGTTGGGCCGAAATCGGCTCAACGTATGGCCTTGCATATGATCATGAAAAATCGTGAAGGTGCAATTGGTTTGGCACATGCGCTGACTGAAGCAACCAATCACATTCATGAATGTTCAGTCTGTCATTCTCTGACCGAAGATGAAGTCTGCAATATCTGTACTTCGCTGGATCGTGATGATGAACTGCTCTGTGTGGTGGAATCACCTGCAGATGTCATGGCGATTGAGCAAAGTGGCAGCTTTAGAGGTAAATATCATGTATTGGGTGGACATTTATCGCCACTCGATGGTATTGGACCGGAAGAAATCGGTATTCCGTACTTGTTACATCGTTTGGCCAATGGTCAGGTGAAAGAAGTGATTCTGGCAACCAATGCCACGGTAGAAGGACAAGCAACGGCACATTATCTGGTTGAGGCCAGCAAGCATTTACCGATCCACATGACCCGAATTGCCCAAGGCGTACCGCAAGGTGGTGAGCTGGAATATGTCGATAGTCATACCTTGAGTCAGGCCGTGCATAACCGGATGCGCATGAAGTAAGTTCAGCTTAAATATCTTGTTAGTTTTAATATAAAAAAGATATTAATTGGATTATAAACCTTGATAAATGACCGCCATTTTTTAGGAAATAGGGCAGAATTGACGTTATTTTTTATACAAAAATTCTATAGATCAGTTAATATGGATCTATCGAGAATCTAATCTTAGACTCAGTTCTATGTTTCAATTTATTCAACATCAAAACGACTTAACTCATGTGCTGAACCTGATGGATCAGAATTCAGTTTATGGGCTGGATACCGAGTTTATCAAGGTGGATACCTTATGGCCTAAGCTGGGTGTTTTTCAGATTAACGTAGACAGCAAGGTCTATTTGTTGGATGGAACCACGCTGGATCTGACTGAGTTCCTCAATAAAATTTTTAACGCACAGCAGAATATTTTTCATGCCTGTAGTGAAGATATCGACCTGATCTATCACTATACCCAGAAGAAATCGCTGAGTAATGTGTTTGATACCCAGGTCGGCATGTCATTTTTGGGGCATGGTCTGCAAGTCAGCTATCAAAATGCGCTGAAGCAGATGCTGGAAGTCGATATCGAAAAAGACCAGACCCGTTCTGACTGGCTGGCGCGTCCACTCAGTTCCGAACAGTTGCTCTATGCTGCCAATGATGTGCATTATCTGGTGCAACTGTCAGAGAAAATCAAACGGGATCTGGAGTCGAAAGATCTGCTGGATTTTGCCTTGCAAGATTGCCGTTTTCTGACTCAGGAAATTGGCGAAGATACCCCAACTGCCTTGTTGTATCAGGATGTCGGCAATTACCGGCATTCACGCCGTCAGCTGATGCAATTGCAGCAATTAATGGTTTGGCGTGATCAGATTGCCAAAGCACTAAATCAGCCACGCAGTTTTATTTTAAAAAATGCCAGCATGATTGATCTGGTAGAAAAATTCCCGCGCAATAATTTCCAGCTGAGTCATGTGAAAGACATTCGTTCGAATGTGGTTCGTGAGCATGGCAAAACCATTTTAGATTTACTGAAATTCCTGCCGGAGCCGGCAAACTGGCCTTTACGTCTGGCACGTCCAATTCGCCATTCTTCCAAAGATATCGGCGAAAAAATTGATTCAATTATTCAGAATGTCGTCAATGAAACCTCAATTCCTAAAGAAGTCCTGATGCGTAAGAAATGGCTGAATGCCTTGTATCAGCATGTAGTCTTTCATAAGGACGAGCAGGATCTGCCGGATTATCTACTTGGCTGGCGCTATGAGTTATTAACTCGGCCCCTGATTCAGGTATTGCATCAGGATGAATCTTATCTGTCTACCCAGATGAAAGTCAGCGAGTGATTGGTTGCAGGATTGGTTAAAGAAAAAGCAATTATACAAAATCACGACTGATGCATGAGACGTGGCTAATGTTTCTGTCTTTTTTTTGATGTATCCTTGCGGTTGTTTTTCCAGAAAAGTCGTTTGAAATATGCAAGTGTCTATCTACAAATCCAGCAAAAAAAGTGAAATGTATCTGTATGTGGCGCGTCCTGCGAATGAAAGCGAAGCTGAAACATTCGAACCTTTAAGCGTATTGACTGAAGCAGTACAGGCAGCATTTGGACGTGCGACTTTTGTCATGCATCTTGAATTAAGCGAATCACGTAAACTGGCACGTGCCAATGTCTTGCATGTCATGGATTCTATTGAAACCCGCGGTTTCTTCCTGCAAATGCCGCCAGAAGGCTTGATTGATCCAAACGCTGTAGCACCAGAAGGCTTGCGTGGTGCTTAATGTTGATTCAGGAGTTGTGAAATGAATGGTTATGTGGCTGTATTAGACTCAATTCCTGAACAGAGCATTGCCGTTGCAGTTTATCTGCTCGGCAGCCTGATTGCTTTATGGTGCTGGTATGGCGTGACCAAGCGCCTGCCTAAACCCATGGGCGGTTTTTTGTGGATTGTGGCCTTTGCCATTCTGCTGACACCGACGGTATCCGAGGGGGCGAATGCGTCCATTGCACCCGCGATCTTTGGTCTGTTATTTGGGATGCTAACCAAAGAGCAGCCTTTAGTTTGGATTAATGCGTCACTTATTTTATTTGTCATTGGGATCGGTTCTGTGATTGGCTATTGCTGGTCGACTTATGTGTCGAACAAAAGCAATATTCGTGTTCACGAGAAAAGTTCACCGCTGTAAGTAAAAAATAAGGTTCAATCATGTCTGCTGATATTCAACAATTTTCAGGTACCGATCAGTACATCGCGACTGACAGTTTAAAGCTTGCGGTGAAAGCTGCACGCAGTTTGCAGAAACCATTGCTGGTCAAAGGTGAGCCGGGTACAGGTAAGACTTTGCTGGCCGAGCAAGTCGCAGAAAGTCTCGGTTTAAAACTGATTACCTGGCACATCAAGTCCACTACCAAAGCACAGCAAGGTCTGTATGAGTACGATGCCGTATCCCGCTTGCGTGACAGTCAGTTGGGTGATGACCGTGTCTATGACATCAAGAACTACATCAAGCCGGGAAAATTGTGGGAAGCATTTACCAGTGAAGAGCGCTGTGTCCTGCTGATTGATGAAATTGACAAGGCAGACATCGAGTTTCCAAATGACTTACTGCATGAACTCGATAAAATGTCGTTCTATGTGTACGAGACAGGCGAAACCATCACGGCAACTCAGCGCCCAATCGTGATCATTACCTCAAATAATGAAAAAGAATTGCCAGATGCTTTCCTGCGTCGTTGCTTCTTTCATTACATCGAATTCCCGGATGAAGCCACCATGCGTGAAATCATCGATGTGCATTTTGAGAATATCTCTGCAACATTGGTGAATGAAGCCTTACAGGTATTCTTCAAACTACGCCAGATTCCGGGTTTGAAAAAACCACCTTCAACTTCTGAACTGATCGACTGGCTCAGCCTGCTCATGGCTGACGACATGCCGGAAGATATTCTGCGCAATACTGATAAATCCAAAGCAATTCCACCGCTATACGGCGCCTTGATTAAAAATGAGCAAGATGTGCAGTTGCTTGAACGTCTAGCATTTATGTCACGTCGTTAAGGGAGAAACACGCATGTTTGTGCGACTGTTTTATACCTTACGCAAATATGGTGTACCGGTATCGACTCGCGAATTGATTGACCTGAATCAGGCGGTTGCTGCAGGTCTGGTGTTTGCCGATCAGAACGAGTTCTATCAGCTGGCCAAAACCGTAATGGTCAAGGACGAGCGCTATTTCGACAAGTTCGATCGCGCCATGAAAGATTATTTTGATGGTATCGCGACCTTTGATCTGGATGAACTGCTAAATCAGGTGCATAAGCTGCCCAAAGACTGGTTCGATCTCGAATTACTCGAGAAGCATCTGACCCCGGAGCAGCGCGAAGATCTGAAAAAAGCCGGATCGCTAGAAGAACTGATGAAAATGCTGGAAGAGCGTCTGCGCGAACAGCATAAAAAACATCAGGGCGGCAACAAGATGATTGGTACCGGTGGCACTTCACCCTTTGGTGCCTATGGCGATCATCCTGAGGGTGTGCGTATTGGTGGGCCGGGGCGTAAGCGTTCTGCGGTGAAAGTCTGGGAGCAGCGTCAATACCGCAATCTGGATGATGAACAGATTTTGGGTAGCCGCCAGATGCAGATGGCATTGCGCCGTTTGCGTAAGTTTGCCCGTCAGGGTGCAGCCGAAGAGCTGGATATTGATGGTACGATTCGTGAAACGGCCAAGCAGGGCATTCTGAATGTACAACTGGTGCCCGAGCGTCGTAACCGTATTAAAGTTTTAATGCTGTTCGATGTCGGTGGTTCGATGGATGCGCATATTGCCCAGTGTGAAAAGCTGTTCAGTGCTGCGAAAACCGAATTCAAAACCCTGGAATATTTTTATTTCCATAACTGTCTGTACGACTATGTCTGGAAAGATAATGTCCGTCGTTCCAGTTCACGCATGAATACCTGGGATTTGTTCAATACCTATGGTCGCGATTACCGCGTGATTGTGGTCGGTGATGCCAGTATGGCACCGTATGAGCTGAATTCTGTCGGTGGTTCTGTTGAATATATGAATGATGAAGCTGGACAGGTCTGGTTACAGCGTCTGTGTCAGCATTTTGATAAAACTGCCTGGCTGAATCCGGAAGAAGAAAAATACTGGCATTACACCCATACTATTGGTCTGATCCAGCAAATATTTGAAAATCATATGTTTCCAATGACGCTGAAAGGCATTGAAGACATGACTAAATATCTGGCGCGTTAATTCCATTTATCTATAAGTGACTTTAGTTAGAGTTATTAGTGATTTAAAACAAATTATTCTAGTATAAAGTCACTCATTATCTTTTATTTAAAATCTCGGGCATGATTATGACTCATCAAATTAATGGTATTGCCTTACCCAATGAAGAGGGTTTTTTTGGTCGATATGGCGGTCAGTTTATTCCACCCGATCTGAAACAGGCCATGGATGATATTAATGTGGCCTATCAGGAAATTCGTCAGACTGAAGAATTTCAGAATGAACTGAAAGACCTGTTTGCTCATTACGTCGGTCGTCCAAGTCCACTATTTCATGCCAAACGCCTTTCTGAACAGCTTGGCGGGGCGCAGATTTATTTAAAACGTGAAGATCTGAATCATACCGGCGCACATAAGATCAATCACTGTCTGGGTGAAGCTTTACTGGCCAAATATATGGGCAAGACCAAAGTCATCGCAGAAACTGGTGCCGGCCAGCATGGTGTTGCTTTGGCAACTGCATGTGCCTTGGTGGGTATCCCATGTGAAATTCATATGGGTCAAGTGGATATTGAAAAAGAGCATCCAAACGTCGTCAAGATGAAAATTCTGGGTGCTAAACTGATTTCTGTGACTCGCGGTACAGCTACGCTTAAAGATGCAGTCGATAGTGCTTTTGAAGAATATTTAAAAGATCCGAAAAATTACATCTATGCTATCGGTTCGGTGGTTGGACCACACCCATTCCCGATGATGGTACGTGATTTTCAGTCGATTATTGGCGATGAAATTAAAGTTCAGGCCAATGAACGTTTTGGTGCAAATCCTGATTATGTTGTTGCCTGTGTGGGTGGCGGTTCTAATGCAGTAGGCGCATTCACTGCATTTTTAAATGAACCAGATGTGAAACTGGTTGGAGTTGAGCCGGCAGGTCATGGTCTGGATACTGACAAGCACTCAGCAACATTAACTTTAGGTAAACCGAGCCAGTTACATGGTATGGCCTGTTATGTGCTAGAAGATGAGCAGGGTGAACCTTTGCCAGTGCATTCAATTGCTTCTGGTCTGGATTACCCAGGTGTGGGGCCACAGCATAGCTTGCTCAAAGATTTAGGGCGTGTGGAATATACTACGGCAACCGATCAGGAATGTCTGGATGCATTTATGACTTTGTCACGCGTAGAAGGCATTGTGCCTGCACTAGAAAGTTCGCATGCGGTGGCTTGGGCCATTCGTGAAGCAGGGAAACTGCCAAAAGATACCAAAATTGTGGTCAACTTATCTGGTCGTGGTGATAAAGACTCAGATTACGTCGCAGAAAAATTAGGTTTAAACTGATTTTATTTAAAATATTGATAGGCGGATTCAAGCGGCAAGTGCAACAGTATAAAAACCAGCCATAACTTCACTAGGCGTATACCAACCTAGTGTTTTT
>NZ_JARDAL010000043.1:0-34916 GCF_048957595.1 Acinetobacter sp. AS5
TTAAAGCCTTTGATTTGACTTTCTTTTACCTTAATAACGGATTTGTTTAACGCCAGCATACTTTTTGAAACACCACCTAATTTTTTAAAACCACATTCCTTAAATATACCTTTTAAGTATTTAAAGATACCAAAAAAAGACTAGATAAGGCTATAACATTTAATTAAGGTATATATGAACGGATATACAATTTAAGAATCAATGCAGGCTTAACTCATACAACGATTGAATAATTATGAAGTGGACCAGCATTATGGCAACATGAAGGAGATAGCCATGACAGCCGCAAATGTTAAAATTTTTAACACGGAAGAAGTACAAAATTTTATAAATCTACTCAGTGGTCTTGAGCAAGAAGGTGGTAATCCGCGTATCAAACAAATTATCCACCGCGTAGTTTCTGATTTATTTAAATCAATTGAAGATTTAGAAATTACTTCTGACGAATATTGGGCGGCAATTGCATATTTAAACCAACTCGGTACAAGTCATGAAGCTGGATTGCTTTCCCCTGGTTTAGGTTTTGACCATTTCCTTGATATGCGTATGGATGCCGCGGATGCCGCTTTAGGTATTGATAATCCAACACCGCGTACTATTGAAGGCCCATTATATGTAGCTGGTGCGCCTGTATCACAAGGCTTTGCTCGTATGGATGACGGAAGTGATCCAAATGGCCACACCTTAATATTGCACGGTACAATTTACGATAATAATGGCCAGCCGATTCCAAATGCACAAGTTGAAATTTGGCATGCCAATACCAAAGGTTTCTATTCACACTTTGACCCAACTGGCGAACAAACACCATTCAACATGCGCCGTACTATTATGACGGATGCACAAGGCCATTATCGTGTACAAACGATTCTGCCATCAGGTTATGGCTGCCCACCAGATGGTCCAACACAGCAATTGTTAAATCAATTAGGTCGTCACGGTAACCGTCCTGCGCACATCCACTTCTTTGTGTCAGCAGATGGTCATCGCAAACTAACTACGCAAATTAACGTTGCTGGCGACCCGTACACCTACGATGACTTCGCTTATGCAACTCGTGAAGGCCTAGTGGTTGAAGCGATTGAGCATACCGATCCTGCGACAAGTCAAGCCAACGGCGTAGAAGGTCCATTTGCTGAAATGGTCTTTGATCTAAAATTAAGCCGACTTGTCGATGGAGTTGATAACCAAGTGGTAGACCGCCCGCGCTTGCAAGCTTGATGCAACTATAAATGTAATTTTGAATCTTGTAATCAGGCTGTCAGCAATCGCCTAGCCTGATTTGCTTTATGGATAAATAGAAAATTATATGGATATTCGTATTTTTGATGCAGCACAAAATGAAATTTTAGCCATTCTTCCAGAGCGAAATAGAAGTTTGGCTCGGCTTCGTGCTATCTTGTTAGCAGGACAATTTCCCACCGTGACGGTGATTGGCAAATATAACCACGGTAAAAGCCGACTTTTAAATGAACTAATTGGCGATGACATTTTCTCTGTTGCAGATAAACGTGAAACGGTCGCTTTATCTGAACATTTAAAGCATAATGTCCGCTGGTTAGATGCACCAGGTTTAGATGCTGATGTCGCAGCCATTGACGACCAATATGCGCAAGATGCGATGTGGACCGAAGCGGATATCCGCTTAATAATCCATTCTGTTCGTGAGGGTGAATTCGATCCGTATGAATTACAATTATTTCAACAATTCAAACAAGATGAACAGCAAACACGGCGTCAAAGCGTACTGGTCCTGACGCAAATCGATCAAGCACCAGATCAAGATGTTTTAGCACATATTATCGACAGCATTAAAAAACAAGCGCCTGATGCCAATGTTATGCCCGTTTCTGCAACGCGTCATCGCCAAGGCTTAGTCAATTCTAAACCACTACTAGTTCAACGTAGTGGTATTCCAGAACTGCAACAAACCCTCAACGGCATGATTGAAAAAGTTTCCGCAGTACGCCAGTTTGAAAAAAATAAAATCTTCACTGAACTTAAATCAGAAATCTCTGAACTGCAAAATTCAACTCAGACCCAAATACAGCAACTGAACACAACGCTTCAACAACAAGCTGAATCCTTTTTGCATGATCTCAATCAAGTGCTAGACAAAGTTCGTGTGGATTTACAGCCCATTCTACAGATTTCAGGAAAAGACGATTCTTTAGAACCAGATTCCTTTGCCAATATGTATAAAGTGACTGCGGGTAAACGAGATCGTAACCGTATTCAAGTAGCGTATTCTCGCGCTTGTATCGAAATCAACAGTCACTTAGTACGATATGGTGTGATTGGTTTACCTGATACACAAAAAAGTAATGTCCGTAGTTTGGATACTGTGATGGTTGCGGTCATGGGGGTTTCGGTCAAACTGCGTAAGGATTTAAAACTTATTTTTGACGAAGAATCAGGTCGTGATCGTTTGCGACGTGAATTCACACACTATTTTGAAGTCTCGGCCGATCGCATGCAATTGAAAAACCAACTGCAGAATCTAGAGCAACGACTTCAACTCATTGTACAAGCCCAACAAGTAACAGAAACTTTGGAGGGAGCATTATGAGTACTGATTTGATTCAAACTTCGATTGAAAGTCCAATTCAACATTTGATCCAAAGTTCTGATACTTTCGTTCAGCCTGAGCAAGATATTCTACTGCATTTAAATAAAATGCAGGCTTGGCATCAGCAACTGGCAACCAATCTAAATGAACGACGTTTAAACAGTAACGGATTGAGTTCATCCAGCCAAATATCTACTGCGATTGTGGCTTTAAATACCCAACTTGAACATTATCTGAGTCACTGGGAAACACATCTAGACCGCCTCAAAGATGCACAATCTATTGCTGAACATTTTGAAGATAAAATCATTTTATTAATTTTTGGCAAATTTAATGCCGGTAAAAGTTCATTATGTAATGTCTTGGCTGAAAGTTTCCGCAGACGACAACAAAGCGTTGGTTATTTTTACCTCGATGCTGGAAATATCATCGAAAGTGATAAACCTTTAAAAGAAGGTGCCACAGAGACCACCTCGCGTTTACAAGGTGTTTGCCTCGGTCTTAATTTAATTTTATTAGACACGCCTGGACTGCATTCTGTAACTCCCCAAAATGCCGAACTAACTCAACGGTTTTTAGACAGTGCCGATGGTGTTTTATGGTTAAGCAGTTCATCTTCACCTGGTCAGGTCAAAGAACTCATGGCTTTGGGACAGGAGTTACGTAGGCATAAACCCTTACTGCCTGTGATTACCAGAAGTGATTATTTTGATGAAGACGAGGTGGATGGAGAAATTTTCCAAGTCTTATGCAATAAAAATTCGGATCAACGCAGTTTGCAGGAGCAGGACGTCTATACGCGTGCCACATCGCAACTGGTGGAAATGCAAGTTGATCCTGACTTATTGCAAGTGCCAGTATCGATTTCTTCGCAAATGTTAAAAGATGCAGATTTTAATGATCAAGCTATGCAATCTGCTGGATTTAATAGCCTATTTAATGCTCTTTTTCATTTAATTGAACCCGCCTTAGCCTATAAACAGCGAAAACCTGCCGAAGCCTTGCTTCATCATTTGCAGGAAGAAATATTAGCGCCGTTACAACTTGAAGTTGTGCCGCAGCTTAATCAATTGCAGGTGTGTTTGAACAATGCCAGCAATGCATTAGTGCAGCATAAGTCTCAAATCATGACACAGACTTGGCGCAGCGTTATTGCCACTTTACCAAGCCTATTAGAACAATTTGCCGCGCAGCAAGCCTTGCCTGATTTATATCGCACGCTTACACAGCAAACCAATCAATTACTGGCAGTACACATTTCAAATCATTTGGTTGATTATCAATTGAAATTTATGCCGCTTGAGCATTTAGAGTTTTCGGAGCATTTGGCATACGAAGTCATATATGCAGAGAAGGATAAGGACATCTTAGCCATTGGTCATGAGCGTTTATATACTGAAATTTCGAATGGTTTATTGCAGAAAGTAGACAACTATTTGGATGATGTCATTGAGCAATGTCAAAACGTGCTGAGCAACATTGAAAAGCAAATTGAGACCATCCATCAGGGCTTAATCAATGATGAACAAGAACTAAAATACATTGCCGATTATTTAAGAAGGCCAAGTTCTGATTCGTCAAAAGCGAGGAATCTTTTGAATCTATCCTAAATAGATCCTAAATAGGCATATTAGGAAAAACTTCAGTGCAGCTTACCAACCATTATGTTAATCATCATTGAGTTGAACTGGCTTCCCCTCTTCGGCGAATACTTCTTTGATGCATTCTAAAATGTCGGGAATGTATGAACTTTGATCCATATTTCTGACCGATAATGAAATTGGCGAATAAGCTTCTAAGTCTAAAATTGGAATATAGATTAAGTTTTTCATGCCAATTTCACTGGCACTTTCAGGAATGATCGAAATCCCTTCGCCAGAGGAAACTAAACCGAGTGCTAAATGAATTTCACGAACTTCTATAAGCTCTTTCGGGACTAAGCCTAATTCCGTAAAAATGGACTGAATTAATGTCGAAAAATTAGGTTTAGGCGCAATGGGATAAGAAAAGATGGATTCCTTGACAATTTGGGACAGGTAAACGCCAGTATCAATAAATTCTGCCAGATGGTGATTTTTATGTACCGCCAATTTTAAGCGCTCTTTACGTAATAATAAACGTTTGATGGCTGGATCGGATAATCGCAATCGACCAAAACCAATATCAATCTTACCTGCTTTTAGGGCTTCAATCTGATCCCGCGTGCCACACTCGATTAATTCTACATGTGTATCTGGATGTCGCTGACGAAATAAATAAATGATTTGAGGCAACAAAGCATAAAGTAAAGAACCGACGTAGCCGATCCGAACTGTCTTATCCACAGCATTGATTCGCTGTGCCATTGAGGTCGCTTGAGCTGTATGCGTCAAAATTTGCACAGCATGTTCATAAAAGAACATCCCTGCCTCTGTTGTTTTAACTGGGCGAGATCCTCGTTCGAATAAGGTAATGCCTAATTCTTCTTCTAATTTTTGAATTTGACGGCTCAAAGGAGGCTGAGCAATACAGAGTTTATCTGCAGCTTTGGTAATGCTTTGTTCTTCAACAACCGCCACAAAATAACGTAAATGTCTTAATTCCATTTATATACCTTTTAAGTATTCAAAAATACCAATTTGGCTCTAGTTTAAGATATTACCTTAACTTAGGGTATACAAATAGCTAAACACACAAGATTTTTGCAATGTATAAAACTATAGAAACATTGCTTGTTGAGATTCCAACGATCCGTCCGCATAAGATGGCTGTTGCAACAATGCAAACTCAGACTCTCGTACTGGTTAAAATCAGCACAGACGACGGCTTTATCGGTTGGGGCGAAGCCACCACTATTGGTGGCTTAGGATATGGCGAAGAGAGCCCTGAAAGCGTCAAAACCAATATCGAAACTTATTTCGCACCTCTACTCAAAACATTTAAAGATGTGAATGTCGCTCAAATTATGCAGGTCATTAATCGCAATATTAATGGTAACCGTTTTGCAAAATGTGCCATTCAAACTGCATTACTCGATATCCAAGCACAGCGTCTGGGTTTGCCTCTTAGTGAGGTTTTAGGTGGTCGTCTACGAGACAGTATTCCAGTGTTATGGGTACTGGCTTCAGGCAATACTGAAAAAGACATTCTTGAAGCGCAAAAAATGATTGCTAGCAAGCGTCATAATGTTTTCAAACTCAAAATCGGTTCACGCCCTGTTGAACAAGATGTTGAACATGTATTGGCAATCAAAAAAGCCTTAGGTGATGACATTTCGATTCGTGTCGATGTCAATCGTGCATGGTCAGAGTTAACCGCGATTAAAGGTATTCAAATGCTACAAGATGGTGGCATTGACCTGATTGAACAGCCATGTGCCATTCATAACATAGATGCCATGGAACGCTTAACCCGTAAATTTGATATTGCGATAATGGCAGATGAATCACTCATGGGTCCACAAAGTGCTTATGAACTGGCAAAACGAAACGCTGCCTCTGTATTTGCAGTAAAAGTTGCGCAATCGAGCGGCTTACTTGAGGGCTGCGAAGTTGGAAAAATCGCCAATCTTGCCGGTATAGATTTATACGGTGGCACTATGCTCGAAGGTTCTGTAGGCACAGTTGCTTCAGCCCACGTATTTTCAACCTTCAGCAATTTAGCATATGGCACTGAGTTATTTGGTCCACTATTGCTGACTGAAGAAATTTTAAAAACACCACTCAAATATGAAAATTTTGAGCTACAAATCCCTACAGGTTTAGGCTTAGGTATTGAGTTGGACGAAAATAAAATCGACAACCTACGTCGTCAATAATTTAAGGAGACATCATGCTTTTCCAAGTCAAAATGGACGTACATATCCCTTTAGATATGCCGAGCGATAAAGCCAATGAAATTAAAGCTGTTGAAAAAGCTTATTCACAAGATTTACAGCGCCAAGGTAAATGGCGCCATATTTGGCGTATTACGGGTCAATATTCAAATATCAGTATTTTTGATGTTGAAAGCAATGAAGAGTTGCACAACATTTTGCAAGGTTTACCACTCTACCCGTATATGGATATTCATGTAACAGCGTTGAACCGCCATCCTTCTTCAGTTCGTGAAAATGATAGCTGATCAGAACATTAAACCACTCTAATTTTTAGGGTGGTTTATCTCTCATTTATATACTGAGATGTATTACAGGAGTTTTAAAGGCGCAGCTTGAAATAGGTCCTAATTGTACAGTGATAACAACCCAATAATTTTTATGCATAGGTATTTTTGAAATGATATTTACGCATAGCAATTTAAGCATATACAAATAAGAGTAGGCATATGATTGATAAAAGCTCAACATCCTTAATGGATGCACTGTCCCAAATTAAAAATGGTTCAACTGTCATGATCGGTGGCTTTGGTACAGCTGGTCAGCCTGCTGAACTGATTGACGGACTGATTAAGCTTGGCATCAAAGACCTCGTAATTGTGAATAACAATGCAGGCAATGGTGATTATGGCCTTGCGAAACTGCTTAAAGCAGACTCTGTCCGTAAAATCATTTGTTCTTTCCCGCGCCAGTCTGACTCTTGGGTCTTTGATGAACTTTACCGTGCTGGAAAAATTGAATTAGAACTTGTGCCACAAGGCAATTTAGCATGTCGTATTCAAGCGGCGGGGATGGGTTTAGGCCCAATCTATACGCCTACAGGTTTCGGTACGCTTTTAGCTGAAGGTAAACCGACACTCAATTATGAAGGCAAAGACTTTGTTTTAGAAAATCCAATCAAAGCCGACGTTGCACTCATCAAAGCGCATCAAGGCGACCGTTGGGGCAACTTGGTTTACAACAAATCTGCACGTAACTTTGGCCCAATTATGGCCATGGCTGCCGATGTAACTATTGCGCAAGTATCTGAAGTGGTTGAACTGGGTGACTTAGATCCAGAACATATCATCACCCCAGGGATTTTTGTTCAACACGTTGTTGAAGTTACACCTACTCAATAATTGGATGCGGAGATTTAAAAATGAGTTATACCAAATTAAGCCGTGATCAAATTGCTGAACGTGTGGCCCAAGATATTCCAGATGGTGCTTATGTGAACTTAGGCATTGGTTTACCGACTAAAATTTCGAATTACCTCCCTTCAGACAAAGACGTATTTCTACACTCTGAAAATGGCCTATTGGCTTTTGGCCCACCTCCAGAAAAAGATCAGGAAGACCCTGAGCTGATTAATGCGGGTAAAGAATTTGTCACCATGCTGACTGGCGGTGCTTTTTTTCATCACGGAGATTCATTTGCCATGATGCGTGGCGGTCACTTAGATATTGCGGTACTCGGTGCATTCCAAGTGGCTGAAAATGGCGACTTAGCCAACTGGCATACAGGTGCTCCCGATGCAATCCCTGCAGTGGGTGGTGCAATGGACTTGGCTGTGGGTGCAAAGAAAGTATTTATCACCACCGATCATGTAACCAAAAAAGGCGAGCCAAAGATTGTCGCTGAATTAAGTTACCCTGCCACTGGCCTGAAATGCGTTGACCGTATTTATACCGACCTTTGCGTTATTGATGTAACACCTACAGGCATGACCGTGATTGAAAAAGTGGGCGGTCTGAGCTTTGAAGAATTGCAGTCAATGACTGGCGCAAAGTTGGTAGATGGGACATCTAAATAAAAAAGGAAGTCTCCCTTTTACAAAGGGGGATTTAGGGGGATTTTTCGAATAAATCATCTATTTTAAAATTCCTCCCAACCTCCCAACCTCCCTTTAAAAAAGGAGGAGCTTTCAGTTAAGGATTTAAAAATGAAAAACGCATACATCATTGACGCTATTCGTACACCATTCGGTCGCTATGCAGGTGGTCTAGCGCCAGTTCGTGCAGATGATTTGGGTGCATTACCCATCAAAGCTTTGATGGAACGAAATCCATCGATCAATTGGGAAAACGTCGATGATGTCATTTACGGCTGTGCCAACCAAGCAGGTGAAGATAACCGCAATGTCGGACGTATGTCTGCCCTTTTGGCTGGTGTGCCTTATCAAGTGCCTGCAACCACAGTAAACCGTTTATGTGGTTCATCTTTAGATGCCATTGCAATGGCTGCACGTGCAATCAAAGCCAATGAAGCTGATTTAATTATCGCTGGTGGTGTAGAAAGCATGAGCCGTGCGCCTTTAGTAATGGGTAAATCTGAGTCTGCTTATGGACGCAGTCAGAAAATCGAAGACACCACCATGGGCTGGCGCTTTATCAATCCCAAGTTGAAAGAAATGTACGGCGTAGAAACCATGCCGCAAACAGCGGAAAATGTTGCAGAACAATTCAATATCAACCGCACGGATCAAGACATCTTTGCATATAACAGCCAACAGCGCACCGCAGCAGCCCAAGCCAAAGGTTTTTTTAAAAGCGAAATTATTGCTGTCAGCATCCCTCAACGTAAAGGCGATGCCGTAATTGTTGATACAGATGAACACCCGCGCGCTTCAACCACACTGGAAGGTTTAAATAAACTCAAACCGGTTGTGAAAGCAGAAGGTACAGTCACTGCTGGTAATGCTTCAGGGATTAATGACGGTGCTGCTGCCCTGCTCATTGCCTCTGATGATGCAGTTGAAAAATATGGACTCAAAGCGCGTGCCAAAATTATTGGCGCAACCACAGTTGGCGTTGAGCCTCGCATCATGGGCTTCGGTCCAGCGCCTGCCATCAAAAAATTGCTGGCACAAACAGATTTAACACTCGAACAAATGGACGTGATTGAACTGAATGAAGCTTTTGCAGCACAAGCTTTAGCAGTGACTCGCGATTTGGGTTTAGCGGATGACGAAGCGAAAGTTAATCCGAATGGTGGTGCAATTGCGCTTGGACATCCACTCGGTGCGTCTGGTGCACGCTTAGTGACCACAGCATTAAATCAACTTGAAGCAACCAATGGCAAATACGCCTTATGCTCGATGTGTATTGGTGTGGGTCAAGGCATTGCTTTGATTATTGAAAGAGTCTAAGTAAGCTCTCTTTGCAGAGCAGTCTGCTTTATCCCTGAGGATTAGGCTGCTACTCATAACACTTGATCAGGCTAAAAATGCTGGATCAAGTTAAAAGATAAGATCAAGGATTGTAAAATGCCAAAATTTACATCGAATGATGCCGAAATTAATTACCAAACCTTCGGCGATACCAATAACCCAGCAATCATATTTTCAAACTCGCTGGGCACAAAATATACTATGTGGAAGCCGCAAATTGATGCGCTACAGAATGATTTTTTTGTGATTTGCTACGATACTAGAGGTCATGGTGCATCCTCTTCCCCAAAAGGTCCCTATTCGATTGATCAATTAGGGTCAGATGTTATCCATTTGTTGGATCATTTAAATATAAATAAAGCCAGTTTTTGTGGCATTTCAATGGGTGGTTTGACAGGTCAATGGTTGGCCATTCACCATCCAGAACGTTTTAACCATGTCGTTGTGTCTAATGCAGCAGCAAAAATCGGTCAAGAACTCGCTTGGGATACGCGTGCAGCGTTGGTGCGTGAACAAGGTTTGAAACCGATTGCTGATACAGCTGCATCACGCTGGTTTACCGAGCCCTTTATCCAAAGTAACGCAGCAGTTGTAGAATCTTTAAGTAACGACCTTGGTGCTGGCAGCCCAGAAGGT
This sequence comes from Acinetobacter sp. AS5, assembly GCF_048957595.1. Taxonomy (NCBI): domain Bacteria; kingdom Pseudomonadati; phylum Pseudomonadota; class Gammaproteobacteria; order Moraxellales; family Moraxellaceae; genus Acinetobacter; species Acinetobacter sp. AS5. The sequence continues at coordinate 10,210 of NZ_JARDAL010000043.1, forward strand.
TATGCAAGTTGCTGTGAAGCTTTGGCTAAAGCGGATCTTCGTGAACAACTTAAAACGATTACTGTTCCAACACTTGTTGTGGCAGGGTTACAAGACCCTGTAACCACCATTGCAGATGGGGAATACATGATTGAGCATATTCCCGATAGTCAATTATTTAAAATTGATGCATCACATATATCCAATATAGAACAGCCTAGAGTATTTAATTACATTCTACATCAGTTTTTAAACGCATAATTCTATTGTAGTAATCTACAAAATTTTTATAAAAATGGTCAGTGCATGGCCATTTTTCTATTACTATCTCGGCTTTGTTGCACAAATCTATTCATGACGGCTTATTCAGCAATCTAATGCTCAAATGTAAGCGTCCGCTGAACACACCTTATGAATTCAGCCTATAAGCCTTAATTTAGTCCCCACTTAAAAACAAGTGGGGACTAAAATTTATGACTACAAATAACATGATCCTAGACAGTATCGTGGACAACCAGCCCCTCTAAACTTTTAAAATATTTTTGTTCAAAGGCTTCTGGGCTTAATCAGCCGTTTGCAGAATGTCTTCTGACCCGATTGTAATAAATCTCGATATAGTCAAACAAGAAGCACTGATTCGCAAGAGTCAGGATGATCAGCATTAAAATTACGTTTCACCAAATCATCTGCCCGTTTTTGGTCATCTCGGCTACGAACTACATGTGACGGGGAAAAGTCAGATCAATGAATAGGCATTTTTAAGGTCATCAGATTAAGTGCATTCTGATAATGAATAAAGCTCCGTGTGGCGCTTTATTCATCCTAGCCCTTCAATATTGCAAAATGCGATAAATGGTTTATACTTGATTTATAGCAAAATGCGATAAAATGTTATGCATGTGATCACCCACGCTCGAATTATAGAAGCAATGCAAAAGTGGCCACAGGCTGAAACGGCATTAGATGGTTGGTATCGAACCATAAAGGCAAACGATCCGAAAGATTTTGCTGAGATGAAACATCTCTTTCCAGCGGTCGATAAAGTTGGAAAGTTCCATGTATTCGATATTGGCGGGAACAAGATCCGACTTATTGCAGTCGTGATGTATCAGGCAAAACGTGTGTATATCCGTCATGTCTTGTCCCATAAAGAATATGACAAAGGTCATTGGAAGGAAGGTTAGTATGAACGCGATGATTAAACAGGCCGTAGACCACTGGCACTACGTTGCACCATTGCTCAGCAAGCCAGAAAATGAAGACGACTTTCATACACTTGTTGAAGCTTTAGATGAACTTTTAGATACCGTTGGTGATGACGAGTCCCATCCTTTAATGGGGCTTACTCATCAGCTTGGTGATTTGGTTTCTGATTATGAAAATGAGCATCTTCCTATGCCTAAAGGGGACGGTCGTGCTGCTTTGGCTTTTTTGATGGAGCAACATGGTTTAGGTCAGTCTGACTTAACAGAGGTTGCAACCCAATCAGTGATTTCTGAGATTTTAAGTGGTAAACGCCAACTGAATATTCGTCATATTAAGGCCTTGTCTGAGCGGTTTAATGTATCGGCAGATACGTTTTTCTAAAAGAGAGGTGGATCAGGAAATTTGGCTCAATTAGGGGTGCTTTGCCTTTCAAATTTTTGTGCAACAAAGCCCAGAGAATCTATAAATGATAGTGCGTAAGTCCTAATATATTATTTTCATTAATAAATCTATACAATTAAGTAGCCTTTAATTCATAGCCAAATATTTTTTTTGATAAATTAATAAAATTTTCAACGAGGGTATAATTTTCTTTTTTTCGGTATCTGAGAATAATTGAGCTAAAAGCAAACGCTTCACTCAGAGGAATAAATACAAGATCTTTACTATAAAGATTAACTACCCCCTCATTCACTATTGTGATTCCAAATCCAGCCAACACTAATCCCAAAGCAGAGTGAATATCACGTACAGGCTCAAATAGATTTGAGGGCGATATCATTTTGACTTCAAAAATTTCAAGAATATTTGAAAGGAAATTTGGTTGTGGAGTATCAGGAAATAAAATCATTGGTTCATCAACGATATCTTCTAAAGAAAGAGACTGATTAACTTTTAGCTGTAACAGTGGATGCTCTTTATATAAAGCAACATAAAGTTTTTCTTCTTTCAGAATAATACGCTCAATCTCGTGATCTATACTTTTAAGTCTACCAATTCCTATGTCAATCTTGCCGCTTTTTAATTTTTCAATCTGTTGAAGAGTATTCATGGCTTCGACATGAATGGCAATATCAGGATACTTTAATCGGTAATATTTGATGCATTCTGCCAGTTCGCTATATATAGCAGAACCAATAAATCCAATACGCAGTGTATTATTGGCTCCGCCAATATGCTGAGTCATCTTCTTAAGATGCATTTCACTCTGCACAATTTTTTTCGAATTTTCATAGAAGTATTTACCTGCTTCTGTCAATTCTATGGATCGAGTATTACGTACCAATAAGGACACTTCTAACTCTTCTTCCAAATTTTGTATAGCACGACTTAATGGTGGCTGAGCAATAAATAATTTTTCAGCCGCCTTTGTGAAACTCATCTCATCAGCTACAGCAATGAAATATTTCATTTGGCGAATATCCATATTGTTTTGCTGTCCTCTTAAAGATCAATAACAATGTATTTTGATTTAATTTTCGAACAACATGGCGTGAACATGGTTAAATGATCTTCATCATTTAAAATCATATCCTGATGATGCAGCTCTCCTTCGGTGTAACGCAGTGTACATGTACCACAAATGCCCTGTTCACATGACAGCGGCACCACATAGCCCGCCTTATTTAAAACTTCAGCAATATTATCGATTTGTAATAATGGAATTTTTTGTCCTGTAGATGCAATTTCTATGATGTGTTCTTGGGAAGAAGTCAACTGCAATGCAGTATTAGTATTTTTAAAGCACTCTTTATGAATAAAAGGTTTAGTCCATTGCATTACCAGTGCCTGACTTTCAATAGATTGAATAAAAGTAGCCGATCCACAAACATAAATGTGTGTATTGACTGTTTCTTGCTGTAAAACTGTTGCAATATCAAAGCCGTTAGTGTGTTGATTACCAATATAGGTCACATAATGGCTATCACGATTCATGATATGAAATTCATTAATACGGTCAATAAATGGGATATTCGGCTGACGTGTACAATAATGTAAATCACATTTGCGCTGGTCAATTGCAAGACTTGACCACATACTTAAAATAGGGGTAATGCCAATTCCACCCGCAATGAGTAATACTTTTTGATCAGTATCATCTAGTTCAAATAAGTTGCGTGGTTCACTGATTTGAATCAGGTCTCCCACTCTAAGTTGCTCATGAATATAACGCGATCCACCTGCTGATTTCGGTTCTTTAAGAACACCAATTTCGTAATAGCGCCGGTCTTGTAATGGACTAATGAGCGAGTATTGGCGTACTTTGCCATGAGGTAAATGTAGGTCTATGTGTGCACCACTATTAAAATGCGGTAATAATTTACTATGAATCGGCGCAAGTTGAATACTGAGGATATTCTCGGATTCATAGCGCATTTGCTGTACACGGACATCAATGATGTTATTCAATTTCAACCTATAACTTTAATACAATACAAGGTTTAAAGTGATGATTAGCATTGTGGCTTGCTTCTCCCCTTTAAACCTTGCATCAAAGATTAAAATGACTTTGCTAATCCAAAAGTCAGCGTATGATTTTCATTCTTCAAGTTTGTACCAACACTGGGTCCTGTACCTTTTTCTGAAGCGGATAAATCATATTCATATGCTAAATTTAGATCAGCAAACGGCAAACGATGACCATAGCCTACTGTGATGGCTTTATGTGCAATCGCATTAGTGTATAAATTGGCGTTGGTATGATCTGTATTTGAAAAGCTATTAGCATGGCTATAACCGACTCTTACACTTGATACAGCATTGGCTTTATAGTCTACACCAAGGCGGTAGACTGTTTGATCATCCCAATTAAAGGCGGTACCTTGACCAAAACCATCAGTATCCTGCCAATTGATTCTGAGGATGTCAAACCCAACTTTTAATTTTTCATTCGGTTGATATGTCAGACCTCCCCCAATACGCATAGGTAAGTTTAAACGCCCTTTGCTACTGGCCAGCAAATCATCTTCATAACCCTTCAATTTAGAAAACGTGGTTTCACTGATATAAGAGGCACCCGCAGTCCATTGCGGTAAAAATTGCCATGTTGCACCAAGTGCATAGCCATAACCCCATGCCCATTGATTACCATGCGCTTCAAGTTCAATGGCTTATTGATCTGTATCAATCCCAACAATGACGCCTTTGGCTCTAAATTGTTGTGTACCTAGATGTAGTGCAGCACCCACACTTAAATTCGGTTTAATTTTATAAGAAAGTGTTGGATTAATGGTTGCCATTGCCAGATTATCTTTTGCAGTGGCATTTTTTGAGCTCCCTGTTACTGACCCACGATAATCCACCGATGTGCCCGACCCTACAATTGCAAGTCCATAATTCAGCTTGTCGTCAGCATGTTGCACAACAGACAAACTCGGTACAGGCACATATTGTTTACTTTTATAAACGTGATTTGGATCAAGAAAACTTGCTTTCGAATGAATATTTAAAAGTGATAACTGAATATCTCCACCTGATGGCTGATAAGATAAATTGGCGGGGTTATCCGCAATAGAAGAGCGATCCACCCCACCACCATAACTCACGCCACCCATACCACTCGAAATCTGTCCTGTACCTGTTAATAAAGTACCGTTGTAGGCATATAGAGCAGGCGAGACGATGCATAACGCAATCATTGAGATTTTTTTCATGATGAATATCCTTATTCATTTAATGCACATCGTGCTGTATAAAATCAATTATTTTAAAGGTCTAATTCCAAGACCGGAGAACGTGATCTAGAAACACAAATCAACATCCGTTGATTGGCTTGTTTTTCACTGTCACTTAAAACCATATCTAAGTGTTCAGGCTCACCACGAAGTACTGTGCATTCACATGCGCCACAAATACCCGCACGACAAGAAAATGGTACCTCTATACCGTGGGATTCAATGGCATCTAAGATGGATTGCTCAGGTTTAACAATAATTTCATGACCTGATTTTGCCAATTTCACAGTAAATTCAGAAATATCCTCTACCGATTGGGTTTCAGATTTGATCGGTTGTGGTGCATTGAACCATTCAAAATGTACTCGCTCTGCAATCGCAACTGAAACCTCTTTTAAGGCAAGCATCAGTGGATTTGGTCCACAACAGTAGATATGCGTGTTTGGACTGAGCTCTTGTACAATATGTTCTAAATCTAACAAATTGGCTTGCTCATCATTAAAATGAAAATGAATGTTTTCTGCCTGATGAAGTACATTCAAACTTTCATAAAATGCTGCGCGTTGTCGATTACGGGTTGAGTAATATAAAGTCCATTTTTTTTGATGTGCAATACACCAATGAATCATAGATAAAATAGGGGTAATACCAATTCCACCTGCAATAAAGCAGTATTCTGCTGCATCTACCAATTCAAAATGATTACGTGGTGTGCTTATGCTCAGCACATCACCAAGCTTTATTTTTTGATGAATAAACGCTGATCCACCCTGACTATTTGGATTCAAGCTCACAGCAACTACATAACGATCACGCTCTGCGGGTGAGTTTAACAATGAGTAATGTCTCGTCAGTCCATTCGCAAGATAAATCTCTAAATGTGACCCTGCTGTAAATGGTGGAAGCACTTGTTTATTTTCATCTCTAAGTTCTAAGAGCAAGATACCTTTGGCTTCACATTGGATATCTGTCACTTTGAGCTTTAATTTTCCTAATGTCATAACCACTACTTCCTTTTAGTGCGATGAATATGAAGTACTTAACAGTAAGCACTTCACGATGTATTGATAATATTTAAGCTTGATTTTGTTGTGTTTCTTGATTAATCAGCTCTAAAAGTTTTTTACGTACACGTACAGGTGCAATATCGTTTGACATTAATACTGGGTCTAAAGAAAAGAAATCTGTAGTTTCCATCTCTGTCTGTACTGCTTCAAGTAGCGGTACATCTTCATCTTCAAATGCACGATGCATATTCTGAATTTTCATCACATTAAAACTTGCATCTTCTTCGATATGATTACGACGTGTCGCAAAGAAATAGTGCGTTGTGGTATCAGTTTCAGGTGTTGTGGTATGTAAATCATATTGATTTAAGTCATCTAGGCCAAACTCTCCATTTTGTACAGCAGCAACAGTAAGTTGAATATGCGAAGGTGCCGTCCATGTGATGTTAAAATATTGCTGAGCTAATGCTTGTGGATCTGGCAATAATGGTGCAAAAATCATCATTGCAGGTTGTTGCTCCCATTCCCAACGTGCAGAAAGACTATTATGTGCTTCTGTAACCTGTGGAATAATTGGTGACAGTTTGCCCCGCGTTGTAATAATCTCGCCATGTACATGATCGATATGACTTAAATCCATCACATTATCGGTTAAGAGTTCAAAATTGCATTTCACATGCATATAGGTATGACCAACCGAATTTGGATGTCCTGACATTAGTTCACTGTAATCCGGGATTAAATTCTCATCTGCTTTTTCTGCATTACCCATCCAAATCCAAATAAAACCATAGCGTTCTACCAAAGGAAAAGCTTGTACTTTCGCAGCAGTTGGGATGTGACCTTTCCCGTGAGGATTGTGTGTACATTGACCAGTGCAATCAAATTTTAAAGCATGATATGCGCAAACTAATTGATCGCCTTCTCTTCTCCCTAAACTTAAAGGTGCAAAACGATGAGGACAACGATCATGTAGCGCAACCGGCTTACCATCTTCAGTACGATAAATCACCACGTTGATATTCATAATTTTGCGCTTAAATAGATTAAATGCATCAACATCGGTTGAAAGCGCAGCAACATACCAGCAGTCTTTTAAAAAAACATGCTCAGACTGAGTGTACGTTTTAAAAATCATCTTATTCATCTAGCATCTCCTTGCTATATTTGTTGAACTATTTCATTTAACTTATTCCTTTGTAGATGAGTTTAAAGATGCTTTCCAATATCAAATATCTCTGACAGGGATACTCTGAAGGTATTAATTCTAAATTATAGATTTAACTAATTATGAATAATGGAAATTTAAATACTAGACCTTGAATCAATCGGGCTTTGTTGCACAAAGATTTGAAATGCAAAGCGCCCCTAATTGAGCCAAATTTAAGGCGTAACTTGGGTAAGTGGTCGACCTAATTCCATAAATCTGTTGAGGACTGCTACACGTGCATGAATCTCATTCACTTGGCTATCAAAACGCCTTGCACTGAGTTTATCTCCTAATAATTTAATGCAGTACATCTTAGTTTCAACCAAACTTCGCCAATGATAGCCTGACCATTTTTTCCATAGTGTCCTGCCTAAACGCTTAACTGTTCGAAGTAATTCATTTCGCTCTAGCGAGCTACTCTTTGTTTCTTTCCATGGTTTCGCATTTTTTCTAGGTGGAATCACCGCATGCGCTTGCCGATCTGCAATGACCTCACGGCATTGCTTGGTGTCATAAGCTCCATCGGTATAAATAGAGTCAATCTGCTCATCTTGTGGAATCTGATTAAGTAAATCACCAAGTACCTGTAAATCACTGACATTATTGGTTATGAGCTGAATAGCTCGTATTTGCAGGGTTTTAGCATCTATGCCAATATGTAGTTTACGCCATTGGCGACCATATTCAGGTCCATGTTTCTTGCGTTTCCATTCGCCCTCACCTAGAAACTTCATGCCTGTAGAGTCTATGAGTAGATGCAGCCCACCACTGTTTTTTGGTAGCTAATTGCAATATCAATATGCTTTTGTCTTCTACAAAACGTGGTGTACGAATATCACTGATATTCGGGGCTGCTCATCCGCAAAGTTTAATCAGACTTTGAACAAAACCTGTGACCATGCGTAAAGACAATCGAAATAGGGATTTGATCATCAGACAGCACTGGATGGCAGTATCAGAATAGGTTTGATTTCGACCATGCTTGCCTTGTGATTGTGCATACCACTGGGTCTTTGGATCGAACCAAATGGCAATATTTCCGCGATGAATGAGTGCTCGGTTATATGCGGGCCAATTGGTTGTGCGGTAGATTTTATGTGTAGGCTTCTTCATTTGAAAATTATATTACTGAAAAAGCCTTTACAGATAGGTTTGTGCAACAAAGTACTTTCAAACTCACACGAGCCTATAGCTGCAATCGCCCAGAAATTAGGTGTGGGTTATTCAACTTTAGACAAATGGATTCGTGAAACCAATCCAGTGGTTTCAAGCAAACGTCAACTTTCACCAGAACAACAGCGGATATTGGAATTAGAGAAAGAAGTCAAACAGCTCAGGGAAGCCAATGACATCTTAAAAAAAGCGCATGTGTACTTTCTAACAGATCATGCCAAGAAAAGTACACGCTAATTCAAGATCTTGATATGAATGAAGTCACCGTATCTTCTGCCTGTAAATGCCTAGGTGTCAGCACTTCAGGCTAATACAGCACAGAATTATAATGACTTAAAAGCCGTATATTGGCAGCATCATGCGCGCTTGGGTGCACCGTCATTGGTACATGACATGCATGATTTAGGTTACAACATGAGCGAACGTACTATTGGAAGGATGCTAAAAAAGCTTGGTTTACGTAGCAGGATTGCACGTAAATACAAGCATACGACTGATTCAAACCATCTTTTTCCTACAGCACCTAATTTGTTGGATCGCCAATTTAAAGTTACTCAGCCTAACCCTGCGAAGCAATGCTTCTCAGGACAACAGACATTACCTATATCCGCACTAAAGAAGGTTGGTTGTACTTATGTGTGATGCTAGATTTATTTAGCCGTCGTATCGTGGAGTGGCAAACCAGCCATCGAATAGACCGCCAATTGGTGTGTGATGCGTTTAATTATGCAATGGCTCGTCAGGGTTATCCAACGGGTGTTATGGTTCATTCGGACCAAGGTTCACAATACTGTAGTCATGATTTTAGAGCGCTATTACTGACAAATGATTGTATTCAAAGTATGTCTAGACGAGGCCTTGCGCAGTATACTGCTCATGGGATAATGCAGTGACTGAAAGCTTCTTTCATACATTAAAAGGTCATGTAATCCATGGTGTTTGCCACTCTAAAAGAAGCGAATGCTGTCTTGTTTGACTATATCGAGATTTATTACAATCGGGTCAGAAGACATTCTGCAAACGGCTGGTTAAGCCCAGAAGCCTTTGAACAAAAATATTTTAAAAGTTTAGAGGGGCTGGTTGTCCACGATACTGTCTAGGATCAAACCACGAAGTTTAAAGAATTAAGCCAAGTTTAACTTGGCTTAATCTTAAGATCATCGTCTCAGTAAGAACTCTGAGTCGTTAGAATGCCCACACCATTTTTAAGGTGGTGGAATGTCCTTCAGGACGATGCTCCACTTCGGTTTCTTTCAGGAACTTCGCCTCTAATGACCAGTTATCCTGTTTGTATTGAATTGCAGGGCCAAATGCCAACGCCTGTCCTTTATTGCCAATACTGGCACCATTCACTTCATCATCTGTGGTTTGTTTAAACACATAGCCTTCTAGTGCCAATTTCACTTGATCATTTAACTGATAACCGATTGCATAATCCCCAGCAAAATAATCCCCCGATTGATAGTTGGTATCGTCATTTTCGGTATTGAAACTATAAGACAGTTTGGTCGAAAACTCCCAACCTTGTGGCTGCAAATACGAGTAAGCCAAAACTGGCCGAATAGTGTGATAATTCTTGCCTAAATTCGCAATTACAGGACGTTGTAGATTGGCATTGTCATAATCTCCAGTAGCCAAAACACCTTCCAGAGCTGCAAGACTGTGATGGTTACCTTTATGCCAACCGAGCATAGTGCCTATCACTAAATCTCCCAGTCCACTGTTAGAATCCGACGCGCCCATCGCATTTAAACGTGAATTGACTAAAGGCTGTGCTGCATAGAACCCTAATTGCCCGCCTGCAATTTGTTGTGGGGTCATCCACACCAGACGTGGAATAAAGGCATTTACATCGACATGGAAATTGTCGGGACCATCTTTAAACTCACTGGCATGGTAATTTTGGTAGTAGTTCAGCAAATATACCCCAGGTGGTGGCAAAGCACCTGCTGCAATGCCTTCAATACCCAGTCCAAAAGAGTCTAAACCGTTTTCAGTTGCACAGACATGCGTTGCTATACCGCTCAATAACATGAGTGCGTAGATTTTGTTTTTCATAGAACATCCTATTCAATGCAAATTTTGATGAAGTTTGCTTGCCATGTTGAATCTTTCATACCTTGGCAAGAAACTGAAGAGAGCAGCATCACCAAATGGCTTGATGAGGCTGGAGTACGCTGTGGAAAATTTGGAAAGTAGCGCTAGGGAAGGTAAATTATGTGCTTGCGCGGCGACGTTCCACCTCGGTTGATGGTGCGTTATTTAGATCTTTGACCAATTCAAAGTTAAAGGTGATGTGTTTGAATGGCTTGTCTAAACCACGGCGCTGGATTTCTGCAGGATCAGTCACATCTACTGCTGTAACGACTAGGCCTTCACGGGTAGCAAAGGCAAAGTCATCCCAAAGATATTGGTCGCCTTCGATGTTAAATTGAGTGGTCAATTTACGGAAACCCGGTGCAGAAATAAAGTAATGCACGTGAGATGGGCGGTTACCATGACGCCCCAGTTTGTTTAATAAAGCTTGAGTCGTACCGTCTGGTGGGCAGCCATAACCAACTGGCATGGTGGTTTGCGATACATATTTACCTGCTGCATCACTAAAAATGGTACGGCGTAAGTTAAAGTCAGACTGGGTTTTGTCAAAGAATGAATAATTGCCCAAACTATTAGCATGCCAAACTTCGACTTTGGCATTTTCAATAATGTTGCCCTGTGTGTCAGTGACCTTACCTTCAATAATTAAAGTATCTATATGATCTGATTCTGAACCGTCATCCATACGCGCAAAACCGACTGATTCAGGTGCACCTGCAACATACAATGGCCCTTCAATGGTACGTGGTGTACCACCTGTCACGCCTGCTCTAGCATCGGCTTCATCGGCACGTAAATCTAGATAATGTTCCAGGCCCAAACCTGCTGCAAGTAAACCAAGTTCATTGGCTTTGCCTGCGTCGGTCATGTATTCCAGACCTTTCCAGACTTCAGAAGGCTGAATGTCTAAATCTTCAATAGCTTGAAATAAGTCTGTTACCAAACGTACTACAATTTGCTGTACACGTTGATCGACAAGGCCTGTCGCAGTGTCGACGTTCATTTCTTTCACTAAAGTATCAATTTGTTGACGGTCCATGTAATCCTCCTTGTCTATTTTGGCACTGTAGAATTGAACATTGCTATTTTTAGTTTTTGACACTGCCTTCCAGTGTTGGTTTAAGTCAGTGCCAAAGCGAGTTTCTACGGCACTGAACGATGTCCTTAAGTTTTTTCTAATCTTTTTTTAAATATGTTTAAACAATGCAGAACGTGACTGACCGCTTGCCCCATCTGCAGCACTCAAGAAGCGCTCGGTATGAATATCTCGCTCAAATAAACGGCTTTGCATCAGGGTTGAAATGGCCGCATCAATCATCACCGGTGGGCCACATAAATAGGCCTTATGACCACCACAGCGCTGTTCAAAATAGTCAGCAACTGCTTCATGCACATAACCTGTAAAACCTGTCCAGCCATCTTCTTCTTTAGGCGCATTCAAAGCAGGAATATAGCGGAAGTTTGGATAGTCTTTGACCAATTTCTCAAACAGTTCTCGGTTATATAATTCCGCAACATCTCGCGCACCTTGGAACAGGTAGATGGTGCGGGTATCACCCGATTCAAGCAGGTCTAAAATCATAGATTGCGGGCTAGATAAACCTGAGCCACCAGCAATAAAGATCGCATCCTGTTCATCCGATTTACGTACAAAGAATTGTCCGTAAGGCCCTGAAATTTCCAGTTTATCGCCTGCTGCTAGCTGCTCATGCACATAAGTCGTTGCACTACCGCCCACCACATGACGGATATGCAATTCAATAATACCGAGTTCGCTTGGCGCATTGGCAATAGAAAACGCACGCGTGCCTTCAATGCCCGGGAATTGCACGTTAATGTACTGCCCTGCCTGAAAATCCATTGCGCGGTCTAACTGCAAACGCACACCTTTAATGGTTGGAGATAAGTCGCGAACTTCAATGACTTTGGCCTGATAATCTTGTACTAGATAACCCAGAAAATCAGGGTCTGCATCGACATCGGCTTCAATGGTCATGTCTGATTCTGGCTTACAGCAGCACGCCAACACTTTGTGTTCTTCACGCTCTAAATCCATCAGCGCGAAAGGTGATGCTTCGCCCACATCATAATAACCATCGGTGACTTGGACTTTACAAGTGCCGCAAGTGCCGTGCCCACAAGCAAATGGCAACCACACGCCCTGACGTAACGCGGCATCTAAAATGGTTTGATCTTCTTCAACCTCAATGGTTGTACCAATTGGCTCAATTGTGACTTGATAGCTCATCTGCGACCTCCTGTCTTGCACTTACTGTCTGTGCTTTGCTGTCTTTATCTAGTTGTGATCTTGCTGTTTTAAACGTGTGCGTCCTTGTACCCATTCAGCCCTGGAGTTAAAAAGCGCAGTAGTGATTTATGATCGAAGCCAATTTCTGCCAAGGTCTGTTCAGGGCGTGGCTGAATTACCTGTTTGTTTAAAGTAAATTGCACTTCATCCCATTTAATGTTTTTAAAGTCAGGATGTTGATGGAAACCCGCCTGCATTTGCTGATCCAAAAATTCCTGAAAGGTTTGCTGCGGCGAAACCAACATGGCGTGTGCAGAACAATATAAAGTGTGATGATCCCAACCCACATACACCAAAATGTTGTCGCCATAGTGTTTTTGTAGGTCGCGTGGTTCAAAGTCGTAATCTGGGCGAATAGCGCGTACTGACATGGTCATTCTCCGTATTGGGGTGGTTTGAGCCGCAAATGACTCAAACCGAAATCCTTTTAAATTTGAATCTTGAAATAACTTAAATTTTAGATATTTACTTTAGATAGTGAATGAGCGTTAAGCCGCATCACCTTTCCATTTTTTCCAGCGTTGCTGGTCTGGTGAACCTTCAATATCCAAGTTATCTGCACCGACATTGAAGCGATAATATTCGCGCAGCATGTTTTCCAAATCTAAGCCACCACAGTTGCCTTGTAGAATTTGGTTCACTGGCAACCATGCCTGCACATATTTTTCAGGTTCACGTTCAAAAATATCGTGACAACCATCTGAACAGGTGTGGTAACGCTCGCCTTTATAAACAGACTCACGATACGTAAACATGGTCGGATCGCCATCCATTTCGGTGAAAGTCATTGGCACTTGGCAAATTTGGCACAATTGCGGTAAGCCTGCGCTGTAGAAACGCTTGCCTTCTGCTTCCATCTTGCGTGCTAACTCCCACTTTGGACGGTAGTATTTGTCAAAGGTGTCTGGATATTTTTCAGATAACCAATCCATTTCCTGATCGGTTGGAATCCAAGTATGGAAACCTGCTGCATGACCGAAGTTATAGAAAATCCACCACGCTTGATGCGACACGTGTTCTTTTTCTTTGGTAATTACTTCTGAATATTTCGGCATACGAATACCGTAACGGCTCAGGTCCTTGAACAGCGCACCGCCCGCTTCTTCAAAGTAGGTTTCCCACGCTTCTTTCCACGACATCACTTTGTTTGGCAGCATGTAGTCCATCATCATGCCAACTATAGATAACAGACGAGTCCCACGCCAGAACCACTTATCAATCCATTCCTGTACGATTGGCACGTTATCTTCGTGTTGTTCTAACAAGAATTTCACGATTTCTAGACCTAAAGTCATGTGACGTGCTTCATCGGACTGTGCACTAAAACCAAAGGTGACCGTTGCCATATCGCCATTGTGTGCTGCACCTGACATGAACGGTACGAACAACAAGTTGGTCAATACATATTCAAAGGCAAAGCTAATGGCTAACAAGAACTCAAACGGCCCTGCTGAACGCGCATCTTCAAAGAAAGATTTTGGTACAGACAAGTACCAAACGCGGTCATGCATGTGCGACCAATCCTGAAAACCATCAAAGAATTTGTTGTAATGGCTCATGGCATGAATTTGCGTCTGCACGTGACGTAATTCATCAATCGACTGCATTTGTGATGCGATACGTGCACCTACACCACTAAACTGACGCCCTACATGTGCATAACCTTGGAATGCCTGATACTCAAGCGGAGTTACCGCAGTTAAAAACAGTTTGATGGCATTCAAATAACGCTCATTGGTCACGTTCATTTGACCGTTGTTTTGTGCAAAAGCATCAAAAATGGCGTAAAGTTTTTTCTCTTTTTCTGCCTGATACTTCCAGTAAGCATCCATGGTTAAACGGAATGGATCTTCCCATTTTGACCAGTCGGTAATTTTAATCCCCTCAAACTCTTCATAAGGGAAAGCCTCTTTACGATCTACATAAGAGAAGTCCCAATCCAGATCACGTGTCAAAGCACGATAGCGATCTTTCGCATTTAACTTCTTGCCGATTGCATTTATTTTAGAGTTCATCTTCGTCATCCTTAATTCATTTTTAGACTCACAACCTCTGTGTTGTGATTAATTCCAATATAGGCGGAACATATCGTCATCTTCTTCGACGTTGCCACCCAGCGTAATCATGTTGAGCTGTAAGGACTGGATATCCCAATCTTGCCCTAGCTTTTCTGAAACAGTTTCGGCCCTGATAATTAAATCTGAGTTACTCTCAACCCGGATCATGGCAGGCAAATATTGAATCGTGGCATCTGGGTTGTCTTCTTCAATCGCTTCAATGATGTAGCGCGATGTGTCATTGTCCTGTAATGCCAGATAAACCTTAGACATGCTGCTTCTCCTTAAGCCTGCAAAATTTGTTCAAGTTCGATGCCAATTTTTTTACTGCGTTCCAGCAGTTTTTGTTCTGCAATGTCGACTGCATCTGCAGACAACGCCTCAGCTGCCCACGCTGCAAATGCCGCTTTCACTTCAGGTAAATATTCGGCTAACCATTGGCTCAACAATTGTTTGTTATGTGCAGATTCTGCTGCTGCGGTTTTAAATACGCTGTCTGACCATTTGCGCAAATCTGCCATAGCTTCCTGCATAAATTCCATCAGCATCGCCAAGTCACGTGCCTGATGCTGTGCCAACCATTGATCAAATTGGGTATAAACCAATTCGCTCATAAAGCTATCAATCACCAAGTTTTGTAATAAAAACAGTTTGAAATAGTCTTGCTCGGTCAAACTGGTTTCACACAGCTTGCGCAGTCCTTGCCATGCTTCATCTTGCATCCATGCTTGTTTGGCTGGAATTAAAGATTCGCCCGTGTTGCCATCGAGTGCCAAACCAACCCGTGAGATATACTGCGCCATACCTAAACGATCCATCGCAGCATAAATACAGGCTTGGGTCAGCACCGTGCCATAACCATAAGCACTGCCCGACATCATGTGTAAATTGGCAGTTTGCTCGATATGACGAAACGGCAAAAACAAGGCAATCACTTTGGCTTTAACATCTTCAGAAATATGTTCTGCCAACTGACGCTTTTCAAAAAAGCTAAAGTTACTTTCCGCAATGTCCTGCAAACGTGCACGATGCTGCACATACGTCCCATAATAAAACTGACGTGGGTCTTTAAATGCATACCAGTCCTGCATTTCAATAGCAGTGTGGGTTTTGTCATTTAAGGTTTTTTCAGGTTTCCACAGCGGACGATAGTGAAAGTTGGCTTCCGGCTGAATATCAAAACTTACTTCCTGATAACGGGTTGCAGGCTTGTTGCCAAAACGGCGCTCAATATAGGCATAGTTTTGACGAATTGGCTCAATACCCGCTGTTTTGATTTCTAAAGTCATCGCTTATCTCCTTAAGCATTCAGTGTTGATCTTCATGATCAATGTTGTATCGCTGTGCACCGACCAAAGTGTCGTGTTCGACGCCATAACGCCATTTATCTTCTTCTGCATCATTCACAGCCTGTTGCTGCTCGCTCATTTCCACCACCTGATTGGTGGCACAAAACTCACGGAATGCTTGCTGGGGCAAGACCAACTCCACATATAAAGTTGGATCGTGAATGGCAAAGTCGAACTCGACAAATGCGGCATCAATATCGCCCGTTACCCGAATGTATTTGATTAGAGGCAATGTGCCTGTTGCATCCTTCATGGTGTTCTCCTACAAGACCTGAATCATTCAGAGCTTGCTTCAGTTGCTTCATGCATCTGTTGCTTACTTTTACTATTACAACAAGCGTGCCAACTTTATAAAAACATTGAAAAACAGTAACTTAAAAAATCCGATTATTTTTATAAGAATTTGAATTTCATGATTTGATGAATTTTGATGTTTAAAAAATTTGAGATTTCATGATTTGATGAAATATAGCCCACTCGGATACAAAAAATTATCCTTGTGCTTTATGCAATTCGCCTAAAATAAAAATAAAAATAAAAATAAAAATAAAAATAAAAACATATAGATACACTCAAATACCTTTAAAGTTTGTCATGATACTATTTATGTATTGTTAAATTTTCACGAAGTTGCATAAGATAGCTAACCAGCCACGAATTTAATGGATTAAACACGGCGCATGGCACTAGTAAAATACGACAGTAGCGGCAAAAATGCAGGCTATCCTCAGGAAATTCACGACCTGCTTTCCAAGCTACATTTTGACACTGAGCATGGACAAATCTGGTTTGACGAATATCGCATGTTGCTGATGCATACCAGCATCATCGGCTATTTGCGTAAAGACCTTGTCAATATGATTGGAATACAACGCACCAAACGCTTTTTTATTCGTTTAGGCTATCAGGCAGGTCTAAAAGATGCAGAAGTCACCACGAAAATGCGCCCTGGCTTAAATGAAGAGCAGGCTTTTATGGCAGGGCCACAAATGCACGGTATTCGTGGCATGGTACAAGTTTCTGCCAATCAACTGATTATAAATCAAAAGAAAAAACAGTTTTATGCAGACCTAAACTGGCATAACTCCTTTGAAGCCGATGTACATCTTGAACAGTTTGGACCGAGCAATGAACCTTCTTGCTGGATGCTGCTAGGCTATGCTTGCGGGTACAGCAGTTATGCCACAGGCATGACCATTATTTATCAGGAAATGGAATGTAAAACCTGCGGACATGCTAACTGTCGCATTATTGGTAAACCACTCGGTGAATGGGAAAATGCCGATGAACTGATTCAGTTCATGTCACCCGAACCGATGGAACAGGAACTCATTGCACTACAAGCCGAATTGTATGAACTGAAAAAATCGATTTATACCACCAGTAAAAATGACTACAGCATGTTCAGCTCAGTCGGACAATCTGCAGCTTATCAACGGGTGTGTGACTTACTCAAAAAAGCGGCAGGTGCAAAAGTGTCGATTTTGCTGCAAGGTGAAACAGGGGTCGGGAAAGAAGCCTTTGCCCGTGGTGTGCATGAACTCAGTCAACGTAAAGAACATGCTTTTGTTGCGGTCAACTGTGCGGCAATTCCGCCTGAACTGATTGAATCTGAACTGTTTGGTGTTGAAAAAGGTGCATTTACAGGTGCACATCAATCACGCTTAGGTAAATTCGAACGCGCCCATGGCGGCACTATTTTTTTAGATGAAGTGATTGAGCTTTCACCACGCGCTCAAGCGGCTTTACTGCGTGTGCTACAAGAAGGTGAAGTGGAACGCGTTGGAGATTCGCAAACCCGTCATATTGATGTTCGCGTAATTGCTGCAACCAATGAAGATTTAGAACAAGCGGTTAAAGCAGGTCGTTTCCGTGCCGATTTATATTACCGTTTAAATATTTTTCCTGTGCAAATTCCACCACTGCGTGAACGCCGTGAAGATTTACCGCTATTGGTTGCGCATTTCTTAAAACGCTTTGAAAAAATGTATGACAAACAAATTCAAGGCGTCAGTGAAAAAGCCACTGACTTTATGCAAAGCTATGCGTGGCCTGGCAATATTCGTGAACTGGAAAACCTGCTCGAACGTGCGGTACTGCTAACGGAAGATCAACAACTGATTAAACTGAAAGCCTTATTTCCACAAATGCACAGCGAGCATACCGTAGATGAACAAGCCAACGTAGATTTAGACAAGCTGTTGACTGAAGGTTTTGATTTAGAACAACATGAACAACAACTGATTATCACCGCGATGCAAAAAGCCAAACACAATGTGTCTGAAGCAGCCCGTTTGTTGGGTATTAGTCGAGCAAAGCTCGATTATCGACTTAATAAATATTATTAGGGCGTGTCCTCATTTGAAGAATTGGTTTTAAATACTTAAAACCTTCCTTTGAATTATTTTTATTTCTATATTTTCAATGGCACGTACTCTTCTTACCGATGATATCTGGCAGCAAATTCAAGATACTATGCGATTACATGATTGCTACCGTTCAAAGAATAGTAGAAATATCATGGAAGTGATCTTATGGAAACTGCGTACATGCGCCACATGGCGTGATATTCCTCAAGAATTTTGTCCTTGGCAAACTGCTTATAATCGTTTTAATCGTTGGGCAATCAAGGGATTGTGGAATCAATTTTTTTTAGATTACGAGGCGTCTTGGATCAAGAATGGGTATTCATTGACAGAAGCTACATACGCGTGCACCAACATGCAAGTGGAGCTCGGAATGGTTTCGAAAGAGCAATTGGAAAATCACGTGGTGGACGAACAACAAAAATACATCTTGCAACCGACGCGAATGGATTACCGATTGATTTTAAAATCACTGGGGGTGGAGTCCACGACAGTCAAGTTGCAAATCAACTGATTGATATTGTAGGCGAGGCAACTTATCTCATTGCTGATAAGGGGTATGATGCTGAGCACATTAGAATATATGCCCAGAACAAGGATATGATTCCCATCATTCCAATGAGATCAAATAGTAAAAGATCGAATAAGGAGTTTGATAAATATCAATATAAATTAAGACAGTTAGTTGAAAATGTATTTGCGAGATTGAAACATTTCCGAGCGATTGCAACCCGATTTGATAAGCTTGCACGAAATTATCAGTCTATGATTTACATTGCTTGCATGTTTATTTGGTGTAAAGCCAAATGAGGACACGCCCTAGAGCCTGCAAAACAATTATCTTTAGATTTATCTACATGATTTTTAAAATGAATATTTATAAGTTAAAATTCTCTTAAATTATCTAGTGATTTCAAAGTGTGCTGATCATGTGCCATCGCTGTACCGTCAGCGCCTGATCTATCAGCGGGCAGGCGTTGAGCAGTCCAAAATGACCGCTATATTAACCAAGGGGGTCATTTTTACACTGCCGCTAACACGGGAGCATATCTGGTGAAAGACAGGAATTCAGAAGAACTGCTGATTCAGATTTATTTGCTTCTGCGTGCCTTTGTGCTTTATCAAGCAGGCGAGAAAGAGTGTGGAGCATTTTTGTGAACTGTATGATCTGTGCGTACATTATAAGGAGCCTTTTGGTTGTGAAGTTGTCCCCATCATTAAGTGGTAAAAACCATATTATTTGGGTAATAAAATCCCCTTCTGCGATCATGGCGTCGCCGGAATAGGGAGTTCTAATGGATGTCAGGCGGACGTTGGCTTAACCAACATTCAATTCCACGAGCCATGCGGATGCGTAGGCTGTCCACTTCTAAAAGTTTTCGTTACTGATGAAAAGTGACACTTTCACCAACAGGCTCTTTATTAATCCTGTATTGATTTGCAGGGTGAGTCACATCCGGGTAACCCAGGGAAATACCAAATAATAATTTTAATGACGGGTCTACACCGAGTTCTTTGCGGATGGTTTCACCGTAAAAGCCCAGTATGGTCTGCGGAACGCCACCTAATCCATGAGCGGTCAGAGACAGCAGAAGTGTCTGAGCGTACATGCCTATGTCACCAGCCATACGATGAACCGTACAGTGGAATCACATTCTTTGGCATACCTCGATCGTGCAATGCTTGCTCCGATTTAGGCATAGATGTATATTTCTGTGCCCCACATTCACCCTGGCAAAAAGGCACATGCGAAAATATGAATGGTTTAATTAGGCAATATTTACCTAAAGGGATTGATTTAAATCAGGCAGATCAGCATTATTTAAATCAAGTTGCCATGTCACTGAATACTCGTCCTAGAAAAGCGTTAGATTGGCTTACACCATTAAAGAAATTTGCTCAGCTTGTTTATTATCATAAGACTTTTGAAACTGTCGCACCTCATGTTTGAATTCGCCCCTTTTTAAACTCAAATATTTTTTTTGGGGCGGTTACCGCTTACGCTTAGGCTATTTCCCATAAGGAATCATGTTGTACAGCTTCCAGCAGCAGACAGAACGCAATAGATAATGTGATGTTTTTTTGGCTCTGTTGATCCATAAAAAATACCTGAGTCTCTATTATTAAGCGATAAATGAGCAGCAAGAAGTTTTCCTAGTCAGGTAAATGATATTATTCATGTACACATAGCTGTCTTTAACAAATTCACAGAATCTAGCTGTACTTATACCCAAGTTGTCATTTGAATTTAGCTCAATTAGGGTAGCGCTGTCTTTTAAACCTTTCTGTAATAAAGCGTGCGTAAGTCATATTTAATTAGATTCTGATATCATCTCTAATCACCAAATATCGTGCACTCAACCACGTAAGTGCCCATCGCACGGCGCTTAATGTGGCTTGTTGAGACATAATTCTAAAATAATTATATTTATTATGTTTCATCATCATCGGAAAAAATTGATGTTCTGTAAGGATTGAAAGCATAGGTTCATCCTCTGCGGTAAAATGCATCAATGCTTTTGTTACATTACTTTCATACAACCATTTTTTTATTAACCAATTATAAGTTTCTGATTGGTTTTGTTCTAAATAATCAAATCGCTCTAAAATCTCTTGTGCAGAATTAAAATCTACAGCACTGAGTAATTCAGGCAAACGAGCTAACTTTCCTTGTGTCGATAATGGGTGTCTTCCTATATTTGAACCACGTTTACCTGACGGAATGTTTGCCATCGTAATTAAAGCTCTCTTCCAGGGCTCAATATCTAATCGTGGCTGCCCCTGCGCAGAAATAAGATACCGCTCAATATATTCAAACTTTTGAAATAATTCGTGTTTAATTAATTTTCCAGTCGAATTCCCTCTTTTTTTAGCATAGATGACCCACCTCTGACTTTGTCTTTTTTTGAGTACATATTTTTCAATGGTATCTCTCAACTCATATTTTAGATTACCATTCTGTTGATGAATCGCTTGGAAATGCCTGAATAAATTACTCCGACTCATGACTCGCTTAAAAAATGCAGTATGTAAATTGGGTTGCTGTTGTTGCATGCTATAGGCATAAGTAGCCAGAAATAAGATATGAACATAATGCTTTAATGTTGTCGATTCATGTAAATGTCCAAGCACTCGACTAATCGCCTTAATCCCTTGCCCAACCTGTCCTTCATTGCCTACTAGTGTATTAAATTGCTCATTCGATGGCATCCAAGTTTGTAGCCATGGCAGTTCTATCGTGAGCGCTTTAAAATCCACCACTGTTTGCAAACACTTTAAAGTATATGCACTTGCAAACGTATGTCTTAAATGATGTAAGCTGAGATCAACATCTCCAGTGACTTTCTTTAATATTTGAGATATTTGATTGAAAAAAGGCCTATGCTCACTGTCCTCATCAGACATTAATATCGAATATTTTTTATTCTTATAAATATCATCTAATCCCTTTTGAATCGTCTGACTTAATAAATTCATCGGAACAACACGTTCTGATCCAAGTGTTTTTAACTGATGCTCACCATAAGGACGAATTCGGAGCATATCCTCATCAATATCTAAGGGCCGTAAATGAAGTGTCTCTGAACGGCGTACACCCATCGCTGCAGATAAACGAAAATGACGCTGAATCTCTAGACGTAAAGCAGCATCACTCACCCCAGATTCTACAGATTGTAATATTTGAACGATCTGCTGCACTTCATTTTTTGCAAAAACTTTAGCACTTGCTTGATGCGCTGTACGATTGTGTAACTTTATACGATCATCATTTAACTGAATTAAAAAATCTCTAAAGCGATTCCACGCAGCGAGATGCTTGCGGTGTGGAAAATGCTCTTGCGTCAACTCCATCCATTTTTGAAATACATCTTCATCAATCTGGCTATCTTTTGTTAAATCTTCTGAAAACCCCAATATACCTGCACTGACGATGGCCAAATGTAGATGAATCATATTTCGATTCTGTAGACTTAACTCTTCTGCATCACAGCGTAAAATCAACCATTGCACAAAGCACGTTAATAAATTGACTGAGTAGTGATTCGTTTTATTATTGGCAAGCTGTTTAAGCCAAATGCTTGATCTAGACTCACCTTTTAGTTGCTGAATCATCGCTAAAATATCAGACAAATTTAGTTGCTCATCGCCTATTTCTATTTCATTTTCTGGCTCAGTACTATCTAAACCTGTGGTTAATTTTTCATATTCGGATAAGCGTAATAATTCATTTATTGAAAGATCTTCAGTCAGGACTTGGCCTGCTATATAACCTGCAATTAACGGAGTGCTATTTAACATCACATTTTGCTGTAAAGCTTTCAACCATTGAGCCAACGATAGAGTTGACTTAAGCCCTATTTGTTTTAAATATGTATTAAAACACTTTTGCCAAGTCGTTCTTTGTTGATTTCTTGACTGTGCTAAAATCTCTTTTAATCGGGGCTGTAGATACTGTCGGTCTACTAAAATTAAAGTCGAGACATAAGGACTTAACAGTACTGTACGGCGTATCTTCGTCACAGATCTATCATTATTCACTGTCAGCTCAACGAGCCGACTATTCCCCATAGCGACTATATGTTGATCAGAAGCAATAAACTCCAACATCGCTTGTAAATGGCTCACTCTGCACAGTTGTGCATACATGGAGAGTACAACCAGCAAACGTCCTATTTCAATATCACAATTTTGATGTTCAGGTAAATGTTCTAAATCCTTCTGAATAAGATCAAGTAAGTTTTGTTCAATATAACCCCATGTACTAAAACTATTTTCAGATGTCAGCCACGTACGATTAGCTTTTTGAGGAAGTTGAACGAATAAAGGAATTTTCGTTTTATCGCGAATATAAGCACAATATGCCTTGATCGCTTGTGGCAAATCAATGTTTGTATTTTTAGCTAAATGGGAAGCTAATACATGTCCAAGCTCGAAAGATACGTTTGGCTCAGGATTTTCCTCAAAAATCAACTGACAATAGGACTCATACTCTGAGTTTTCCAGCCATTCTTTTACATCATTTTCTGAATATTGTATTCTCGGCTTCGTCTCTGCTTGAACTGTTTTAATCTCTTTGGTTACAACAAATGTTGGAATATTCAGGTTTTTAAAAAAATCAAAAACATCAAGACATTCGAAACCTAACTGTTTTTGCAGGTTTTCTTGTACATCAAGCCACTGTTGTTTAAATGTTGATACAGGAAATACTGATAACATATCCCATGGATAACGACCGCGTACCCAGTGCCCAAGTCCAGCATCCTTGAACCGTCCAGGTAACTGATTATTATCAGAGCGAACCAGCTTCCGTGCCCAATTTCTACCTAAACCTTCAATCTGATGAGGATCACAAAGTTGCAACGCATAAGACGATAAATCAACACGTGGTTCAACTTGATCCCCCAGCATTCTCATCAAACCACGTAAAACTTGAATCTGTTTGATAAATGCTGCCGTCAATGGCACATAACGATCGGTTGATTCATCTTGATGATGTTTATCTTGAATCAATGCCCAGCCTTGCTGACTTATCCACTTTGGAAAGGGTTGCTTAATCCCCCGTCCTGCAGTTGCAAGATTCATCCATAATTCTGTATACAACGTTAAGTTATCAAAGAGCGTCTGCCAATCTTTCTGTTCGGCAGCCTGATTTATTCTCTTCTTTATTCTTGTAATTTCATTTTGTATTTCAACAATCTTTATCCCAGTCGGGCTACCCACGCGTTCACTAGAAGAGTGCATATATTCAGGAATATCAATTTTTATCGTTGTTAAACAATCAGCCCATAACTGCTCAAGTTTCCTCTGTTCAAAAGATGCATAATGAATTAAGTTATCATAATTCCGACCGGATGCATTAGTCACTGCTTTAACGACAGCTAAGTCACCTTGGCTATGCTCATATAACAACCGTGGAAGAAGATCTTTAATGCTTTTGAGGCTGATTTCTAACTCTTTCGGCACACTGTTAATAAGTCTTCTAACTTCGCGTTCAACTGCCGGTTGACGGGTTTTAATCGCAAGATTTTTGACTTGATTCACCAAATCATTGAGCTCACTTGGTAAAACCAATTGTAATTTCTTGGTCCATGGCAAATGAAATTTAGACTCTTCTGGCTTTGTTTTGAGTGTCGGTGTGCCTGCTAAAACGCTCAATACGTATGCAGATAAAGTATGATCATATTGAATAGCAATATTATTCTGGGTGGTGTATCAAAAAGTATGCTAAAAAAAAGCAGGTTGAATTTTGATAAAATAGAGAAATGCAAATAACTCTAGAA
>NZ_JARDAL010000044.1:0-34702 GCF_048957595.1 Acinetobacter sp. AS5
ACACCGAAAGAGATATACCACTTTCCAACATGCTTTGAGATTGTGACATTCTTGATTTCACCAAGAATCTCTTGTGACTTTCTGAATTTCACAACGCCAATGTCATTAGGTAACTTAACTTGGTTGCCTTTAACCCAACAGTATCTATTGAATTGAACAATACGAATGGAATCATAACCATCAGATTTCTTTTTGAATCGTGGCATGAGTGGTCTAAATTGGACTTCACGACCATCCGGCAATTTAAAGAATCTTGGTTTTTTGGCTTTAATGGTTTTTGCTTTAACTTGGCTTGTTCTTTCGGGTCAAAGAACCTCCCCCAGGCATCACCAAGATCACGCACTTTTTGTTGAAGTGAAACGCCATTTGAACTGTTTTCCAGAAAAGCACACTCAGGTTTTTTTCGTAATTCAGGAATTTTATTGACTAAATTAACTTTGTTGATTCGCTCATTATTAGCAAGCATCTCGAACGATACAGCTAAAATTTGATTCCAAACAAAACGTGCAGAGCCAAGCAACTTGTTTAAAACAAGCTCCTGCTCTGCATTAGGCTCAAGCCTAAATTTATACGCTTTGTTGATTTTCATAAATGAGTATGTATGTGTTAATATAATAAAATGCTATCATTAAATGAACAATCAAACAATGACTGAAATCTATAAAAACCGCTATTCAGCCTTTAACTTACACGTACACCTAGTATTTATTACAAAGTACAGAAAGAAAATTCTAAATGATCTACATCATAAGTATTTTATTGAGTGTGTAGACGAAATATGCAAAGATTTTGATGCAGAGCTAAAAGAATGTAATGGTGAGGCTGACCATGTTCACATGCTTATTCAGTACCCACCAACTGTTCAGCTTAGTAAGTTGGTGAATAATTTAAAATCGGTAACAAGCAGAAGAATGCGGAATGAATTTTTAGATTTACGTGGTAGTTATGCAAAACCTGTTTTATGGTCACGATCTTATTTTGCAGGGTCGTGCGGTGGTGCGCCCTTAGATATTGTTAAGAAATACATTCAAAACCAACAAGCTTAAAATCTGTGAAATTCACCTCCACCCTGACTGTCGGGTGGAGTCCTCTTTTACTTAAAGATAGTCAAATATAAGAACAGAAACCGCTTTTTAGGCGGTTTTTATGTTTAAGCGATACCTATCAACTAATAAATAGCATCTTCTAATCTAGAGTATCTTATCTATATAATAAAAAAGGACGCCTCAGCGTCCTTTTTTACTTTCACTCAATTAATCAAACAAGCGATCAAAGAATGATTTTTTCTTTGGTGATGATTTGCTGTCTTCACCATCCATGGTTTCTTGCAGTTCTTTCAACAATTCACGTTGACGTGCAGTTAAATTCACTGGAGTTTCCACCACAATACGGCACAGCAAATCACCTTGCATGCTGGTACGTACCGGTTTAACACCCTTACCACGTAAGCGGAACAGTTTACCCGTTTGCGTACCTTCAGGAATTTTCAGGCTAACACGGCCATCCAGCGTAGGAATCTGAACCTCCTTACCTAGAGCTGCATCAGCAATTGATACCGGCACATCCATATACAGGTCAGCGCCATCACGCTGGAAGATTTCATGCTCACGCACCACCACTTCTACGTACAAGTCACCTGACTGACCATCACGGATCGCTTCACCCTTACCGGTCAAGCGAACGCGGTCGCCATTGTCCACACCCGCAGGAATAGTAACTTCCAGGGTTTGCTGACGATCCGACACACCCGAACCATGACATTTATTACATGGGTTCTTGATGATCTTGCCCTGACCGCGACAGGTACTACAGGTTTGCTGTACCGAGAAGAAACCTTGCTGCATACGCACTTGACCGGCACCATGACAGGTACGGCAGGTTTCGACATCGTTTGGATTTTTTGAGCCCTTACCATCACAAGCATCACACGGTGCCGGTGCAGTAAAAGTAATGGTTTTCTTGACACCTTTGACCGCTTCTTCTAGAGTCAATTCCATCACATAGCGTAAGTCGGAACCACGGCGTGCACGTTGCTGGCCACGACCACCGCCGCCACCAAAAGCACCACCGAAAATATCACCGAACTGGCTGAAAATATCTTCTGCGCTGAAACCACCGCCGAAGCCGCCACCACCGCCCATACCACCTTCAAAGGCCTGATGGCCCATACGGTCATACATGCTGCGCTTTTCACCATCAGAGAGCACTTCGTAAGCTTCTGCAGCTTCTTTGAATTTCTCTTCAGCTTCAGCATTGTCCGGGTTACGGTCTGGATGATATTTCATCGCCAACTTACGGTAGGCTTTTTTGATTTCATCATCACTAGCGGTTTTAGCGACGCCCAAAACCTCATAATAATCACGTTTAGCCATGTCTGGCGATGCTCCTCACGGAATTTTGTTTAATATTCAACTGAGGTCTGAAATTGGGGTCAAACCGAGTTTTACAAGGGGAAATATGAAAAAAATTATACGCTTTAGAACACAGCTTTGTTTTGAGAGAATTTATAGAAGCCTTTAAACCAGGCATTGATCAGGAAAATAAAAGCAATAAAGCTGAAAATCACTCCGGTCACCACACAGGCTTTGACCCATAACTGGCTGTCCCAGGCAAAGAAAAACAGGGGAATAAACCACAGTGCAGCAAAGATCGCCAAAATGGTATAAATCACGATATTACGCATGATCCACAACGCCTGTGCCTGTAACCAGACCTCGGCATAATCAACTTGAGCGACTTTACGTGCGAACCAGTAGGCCAATAGTCCACTAAACAGGGTAAATAAGGCCAAAAACATGAAGACATAAGCCATCGCTACGGAACGTCGCATCTTGGTTAATGTATCTTGAGTCATGTTTGGTTCAACCTCGTTACCGTATTGGTAGCTCGACCAATGCAGCAATTACTTATTTTTTTAAATTATAAAAATCTCAGGTGCTACTATATTGAAAATTTCCAAATTTCGCACCTGAAATTATGACAAATTTAAACAGAATTTAAACTTTTTTTCACTTTAAACCACTGTGCATATAGGGCAGGCAGAAAAAACAGGGTTAATAATGTCGCCACAATCAAACCACCCATAATAGCCACTGCCATCGGCCCGAAAAAAATACTACGGGACAAAGGAATCATCGCCAGCACCGCAGCCAGTGCGGTCAATACGATCGGACGACAACGGCGTACCGTGGCATTGATGATGGCATCCCACTGCGACTCTCCGGCCTGAATATCCTGCTCGATCTGGTCAATCAGAATCAGCGAATTGCGCATAATCATTCCCGATAATGCAATCGTTCCGAGCATCGCAACAAAACCGAAAGGTTTATTGAAAATTAACAGGAATAACACCACTCCGATAATGCCTAAAGGTGCGGTCAGGAACACAATAAAGGCCCGTGAGATGCTCTTGAGCTGAATCATCAGCAGGGTCATGACGACTGCGAGGAATAAAGGCATGCCGGCATTCACCGAGTTCTGTCCACGAGCCGATTCTTCAACTGTCCCCCCCACTTGCAGCAGATAGCCATTCGGCAGCTCTGTCCGGATTTTTTCCAGTGGCTCTTTGAGTTCATTGACCACAGTAGCGGGCTGCAGTTTGCTACGAATATCGGCACGCACGGTAATGGTCGGTAAACGATTCCGATGCCAGATCAGGCCTTCTTCAAAGCTGTATTCAATTTTGGCAAGCTGCGCCAAAGGTACTGATGTTCCAGTTGCGGTTGGCACGGCCAAACTGCTTAAAGACTCCACCTCCACCCGTTCAGCCTGAGCACCACGTAAACGGATTTCAATCAGTTCACGTTTTTCCCGATACTGATCAATGCCGGCCCCTAAAATCGAGCCATTCAGTACATTGGCCAGTTCACTGCTGCTCACCCCAAGCTGACGGGCACGATCCTGATCAATTTGCAATTTGATGACTTTGCTCGGCTCGCCCCAGTCCAGATGTACATTGGTGGTATTCGGATTGTCTCCCACGGTGGCTGCAACTTTCTGCGCCCATTCACGGACTAATCCTAAGTCTTCACCCGACACCCGGAATTGTAGTGGATAGCCCACAGGTGGGCCATTTTCCAGCAAGGACACCCGGGTACGCACTTCTGGCAATAACTTTCGAATCTGGTCACTCAAGGATTGACGGATTTCGTTACGATCTTCCAAAGAGGATGCCAGCACCACAAACTGGGCAAAACTGGTTTGCGGCAGCTGCTGATCCAGCGGTAAATAGAAACGCGGAGAACCCATCCCGACATAGGCCACATAGTTATCAATACCCTCTTGTTTCGATAAAAAGGCTTCGACTTTTTTCACTGCAGCTTCAGTGGCTTTCAGTGATGCACCTTCTTCAAGTTTGAGATCCACCAGAATTTCAGCTCGATTTGAAGGTGGAAAAAACTGCTGCGGCACCAGCTTAAACATTAAAATGGACAGGATAAAAATCCCGACCGTGGCAGCAATGACAGTTTTACGATAGGTCACACAGGCATCGACCCAACGACGAAAACCCTGATAAAACCGGGTTTTATAAGGGTCATAATGTTCACCGGCATGATGCACAATCGGCTGAGGTTCTGGTTGTTTGCGCAGACGTGCCCAGAGACGCTGATACCACGGCGCTTTTTGAATTAAATCTTTGTTGAAATCCGGCAGAAGTTTATCGCCTAAGTATGGGACAAACAGTACCGCGGCAATCCAGGACACCAGCAATGCAATGGTTACCACCTGGAAAATCGAACGGGTATATTCCCCGGTACTCGAGGCTGCAGTGGCAATCGGCAGGAAACCGGCAGCGGTAATCAGAGTCCCGGTCAGCATCGGAAAAGCCGTGGTGCGCCAGGCATGCCCGGCTGCCTGTAAACGGCTATAACCCTGCTCCATTTTAATCGCCATCATTTCAATCGCGATAATGGCATCATCGACCAAAAGACCCAGGGCCAGAATCAGGGCTCCCAAGGAAATTTTATGCAGTCCGACATCAAACAGCTGCATACCGGCAAAGGTCATGGCCAGCACCAGCGGAATCGAGAAAGCCACCACCAGACCGGTCCGAAAACCGAGCGAGAAAAAACTGACCAGCAATACGATAATCACCGCTTCTGCCAGCACTTTCATAAATTCGTTAATACTGCGTTTGACTGCCACCGGCTGATCGGAAACTTTTTGCAGCTCCATACCGAGGGGCAGGGCTTTTTGCAGGCGGGCAAATTCCTGTTCCAGATTTTTACCCAAGGCAATGATGTCCCCACCCTTACGCATCGATACAGCAATACCAATGCCGTTTTCGCCCATAAAGCGCATCCGGGGCTGTGCCGGATCACTAAAGCCACGATAGACTTCTGCTACATCGCCCAGCTGAATAGTTTTGCCATTGACCAGCAGCGGCATCTGTCTTAATTCTTCAACACTGTTTAATGCGCCACTGACCCGCACCTGAATCCGGTCTGAGCCAGTTTCAAAAAAACCGGACTGGGTGGTGGCATTTTGCTGCTGCAGGGCTTGCTGAATCGCCATGACTGGAACGCCCAGCTGGATGGCCTTGGTATTAGAAATCTCAATCCAGATTTTCTGGTCTTGCAAGCCAATCAGCTCAACTTTGGCAACATCTTTGACCCGTTGCAGTTGCAGCTGTAAGCGGTCGGCGTATTCCTTGAGGGTCGCATAGTCAAAATCTTTACCCTTGAGCACATAAATATTGCCAAAGGTATCGCCGAATTCATCATTAAAGAACGGACCTTGTACCCCTTGTGGCAATTCATGCCGGATATCGCCCACCTTCTTGCGCACGTTATACCAGACATCCGCGACATCTTTCGAAGCCAGGGAATCCTTGGCAACAAAAGTCACCATGGATTCACCCGGACGCGAATAGGCCATGATGCGGTC
Organism: Acinetobacter sp. AS5; assembly: GCF_048957595.1. Taxonomy (NCBI): domain Bacteria; kingdom Pseudomonadati; phylum Pseudomonadota; class Gammaproteobacteria; order Moraxellales; family Moraxellaceae; genus Acinetobacter; species Acinetobacter sp. AS5. The sequence continues at coordinate 5,887 of NZ_JARDAL010000044.1, forward strand.
ATACTGTCCCGTGGTCATCAGTTCCTTTTCAATCCGGTCAGTGACCTGTAGGGATACTTCTTTGGCACTGGCACCCGGCCAATAGGTCTGGATCACCATGACTTTAAAGGTAAAAGGAGGATCTTCACTTTGTGACAGTTTGGAATAAGAGACGATACCGATCAGACCCAGCAGGATCATGAAATACAGCACCAGACCTTTATTTTTTAAGGCCCATTCCGACAGGTTAAAGTTCATGCTTAACTCCCTGCCTGAATGGTCACACGACGGTTTTCACGATCAATCGGATTGATTTTTTGCTGGTTACGCAGCAGATGTACGCCGCCAATCACCACATAGTCTTCCGGCTTCAGGCCACTAAGTACAGGAACACTGTCCCGGGCATAGGCACCGAGCTGGACCGGAACTTTACGTAAGGTATGATCCGGCTGGACCACCATGACATAAGCCTGCTGATCCGTTGCCGAGACACTGGATAGCGGCACACTGAGCATATTGTCGCGGCTGTGCTGAAAAAATACCCGGGCACTTTGTCCCAGCTGGATCTGGCCATTGCCTTCACGTAAGGAAACTTTAACCCTGAAGGTACGCGACTGGTCTGCTGCCGGTGAAATCTCGCGAACAAAAGCGGCAAATTTTTCTTCAGGTTTGGACCATAATGTCACTGTAGCTGCCTGTCCAACCTTGATCTCCGAAATAGCCTGTTCCGGTACGCCAATTACCACTTCACGCTCACCGGCAATCGCCAGTTCATACGCCGCCTGCCCGGCAGCCACCACCTGTCCTGTTTCTATATTGCGTGCAGTGATCACGCCGTTTCTGGTGGCAATCAGCTGGTTATAAGCAGTCTGGTTTTTAGCGGTATCGTAGTTGGATTGTGCCTGTTTCAGATTTGATAGGGCGGTCTTGTACTGGTTTTCGATCGCGTCATATTGTGAGCGGCTCACGGCATTGGATGGCAATAACTGCTTGAAACGTTGTAATTCATCCTGAGCAATCTTAGTAGCAGACTGCGCGCTTTCCAGCTGGGCACGTGCTGCATTCAGCTGCAGCTGGGCATCTTTGACATCCAGAGTTGCCAGGACTTGCCCGGCTTTGACCTGGTCACCCACATCAGCGAAGCGCTGGGTCACCTGCCCAGCGACCCGAAATGCCAGCGCCGTTTGCTGGCGTGCCTGCACATCACCGGCATAACTTTTTAATTCATGCTGTGAAGTGGTGGGTGTCGCCACCATGACAAAGGGAACTTCCTGTTGTGCTGCAGCAGTATCTTTGCTGCACCCGCTTAAAGTCACGCTGCAAAGCACCACCATGCCAGCCAATACGCTGTAAATCCTGCTCATCTTATTCGCTCTTATCTGATCGTCTTTTTTAGGGCAAACTATGCTGATATATTGAATTGCTTGTTTTTTAATTAATATACCACCCGGTACACTAATTAAAACTCAAGCTTCAAAGCAATGACCGTATTGACTTTTTTTGGAAGAAATTGTGCAAATACCTGTAGGACGACCCAAGGATCTGGAAAAGCGTCAGCGCATCCTCAGCGTGGCCAAAGCGCTGTTTTTAGCGCATGGCTATCATGCCTCCAGCATGAACCAGATTGCACGTGAGGCAGGTGTGACCAAGCTGACGGTGTATAACCATTTTCAGGACAAGGCGACCCTGTTTAGCTGTGCGATTGAGGATACCTGTGAAGCCATTCTGCATGAACATCCTCAGCTCTTGCAGCCGAGCAGTGACTTTGCGCAGGAGTTTTATCAGGCCTGTCAGCGCGCTTTAAATATTATTAATTTACCAGAAGCGATCAAGCTGGACCTGTTACTGATGGAACTGGCCTCGCAGCAAAGTCCTCTGGCAGAACAGTTTTATGAGGCCTCGCATAGCAAACTGGATGCAGTCTGGAATGATTTCTTTGCTCTGGCCCAACAGTACAGCTTTATTCAGGTCGATCTTCCAGAAAAACAGACCGAGCTGATCGTGTCCCTGCTGACCGGAACCCGTCATCAGAAAATCCTGCTGGGTCTCAGCCCTCCCCCTTCAAGCGCAGAACAGCAACAGATCATTAGCGAGGCCATTGAACTGTTTATGCTGAAATATGCTCTGCCTGACTAAAGCCTTCTCTCAGGATCGAGCACCGATAACCATATGTGGCCTAAAATTTGCTAAAAAAGCAGCCAATGCTCTGCAACTTTTGTCTCTAAGGGACTTGGATTGTCATGCAGTCGCGGTATAGTCAAAGCATGCATGTGAGGGAATAAAAAATGATTCAACAGATTGATGCACCACTACGCGAAGACGTACGCTTACTGGGTAATTTGCTTGGGGAAACCTTAAAATTACATGCCGGGCAGGATTTGTTTAATCAGATCGAGCAGATCCGTGCCCTATCCAAAGGCGCTCGCGATGGACAGGTCGAAGCAGAAAAACAACTGGAACAACTATTTTTGAGTCTAGAAGATGCAGAAATCCTGCCGCTGACCCGCGCCTTTACCCACTTTTTAAACTTTGCCAATATTGCCGAACAATATCATGTGGTACGTCGTCGCCGTCAGAGCGAGTTTGATGACACTGCAGAATCGCCCAATCCTCTGGTGCCTTTATTTGAAAAATTTAAACAGCAGGAGATTTCTGCCGATACGCTGTATCAGCAAATCTGTGAACTGAAAATTGAACTGGTTCTGACCGCGCATCCCACAGAAGTCAGCCGCCGTACCCTGATTCAAAAATATGACGGTATCAATAATGCCCTGTCCAAATTTGACCAGCAGAAACTGACTCCACGTGAACGTCAGGCAGTTCTGGCCGATCTGAAACAGCTGATCAGCTCTGCCTGGCAAACCGATGAAATCCGTCAGCATCGTCCAACTCCGATTGATGAAGCCAAATGGGGCTTTACCACCATTGAGCAGACCTTGTGGAATGCGGTTCCGAAATTTATCCGGGAACTGAATAGCATGGTCACAGAACAGTGTGCTCAGAACCTGCCCCTAGATGTGGCACCGGTACGTTTTGCCTCCTGGATGGGCGGTGACCGCGACGGCAACCCGAATGTGACCCATACCGTCACCCAGGAAGTGCTGTGGCTGTCGCGCTGGAAAGCAGCCGACCTTTATGTACGCGATATTGAAAACCTGCGCTGGGAACTGTCTATCCAGCAATGTAGCCCGGAAATTTCCGAAGCCTTGGGCCAGCCCCATCCTGAACCCTACCGTGAATATTTACGTGACACCCGTACCCGCCTGAAAGCCACACGGCACTGGCTGGCAGAAAAATTAAAAGGCAATGATGCCGATGACAGTCTGGTGATTAAAAGTAAAGACGAACTTTTACAGCCACTCCTGACCTGCTACCGTTCGCTGATGGACTGCAATCTGGCCGAAATTGCCAATGGCAGCCTGCTGGACTTTATTTACCGGGTCAACAGTTTTGGGATCGAACTGCTAAAACTGGATATCCGTCAGGAATCGGGTCGTCACCGTCAGGCGATTTCTGCGATTACCGAATATTTAGGACTGGGGAATTTTGAAACCTGGACTGAACAGGCACGGCAAAACTTTTTACTGCAAGAGCTGCAAAGCAAACGTCCGTTGCTGCCAAAACATCTGAATGAGCCAGCAGGCAGCCTGATTGAACATCCGGATGTACAGGAAGTGTTTGCCACCATGCGTACGCTAGCCGAGCAACCGAGCGAATCTCTGGGTGCTTATATCATCTCGATGGCGGAATATCCAAGTGATGTGCTGGCGGTTTTATTGCTACAGAAAGAAGCCGGCATCAAGCAGGCGCTACGGGTGGTTCCCCTGTTTGAAACCTTAAAAGATCTGGATGGCGCAGCCGCAACCATGTCGACCCTGTTCAATATGCACTGGTACAAACAGCATATTCAGGGCAAACATGAGGTCATGATTGGCTATTCGGATTCTGCCAAGGATGCTGGTTTTATGTCGGCCAACTGGGCCCAATATCGTGCCCAGGAAGAACTGACCGCAGTTGCCCAACAACATGGCGTGCAATTGACCCTGTTCCATGGTCGTGGCGGTTCAATTAGCCGTGGCGGTGCGCCAACCCAGCAGGCACTCTTCTCTCAACCGCCAGGGTCGATTTCAGGTGCGATCCGGGTGACTGAACAGGGCGAAATGATCCGTTTCAAATTCGGTCTGGAAGAAATCGCCCTGCAGAATCTGGAAATTTATACCGCTGCAACACTGGAAGCGACCTTACTCCCGCCACCTGAACCCAAACAGGAATGGCGCGACTTGATGCATCAAATGACCGAGCTATCGGTGCAGGTCTATCGCCAGACCGTCCGGGAAAATCCGCATTTTGTGAAATACCTGCGTACCGTCACGCCAGAACTTGAACTGCAAATGCTGCCACTGGGTTCACGGCCGGCGAAACGTAAAGTCAGTGGTGGGATTGAATCACTGCGAGCGATTCCCTGGGTCTTTGCCTGGACCCAGATTCGCCTGATGTTACCGGCCTGGCTCGGTACCGGTGCTGCATTAAATGCGGTACTGGATCAGGGACAACGCACGGTACTGGATGAGATGCTGGCAGAGTGGCCGTATTTTCAGACCCTGATTGATATGCTGGAAATGGTACTGTCCAAAGCCGATGCCAATGTGGCGCTATATTATGAATCGCATTTGACTCAGGATGAAGATCTTAAAGTTCTGGGAACAGAACTGCGTCAGCGTTTGCAGGATGCTGTACAAACCCTGTTGAGCTTAAAAGGCGAATCGAAACTCCTGAGCAGTAACGGTGTACTGGATCAGTCGATGAAAGTACGTAAACCCTATTTGTTACCGCTGCACTTACTGCAAGCTGAACTGATGAAACGTCGCCGTTTATATCTGGAACAGCAGCAGGCTGAAAATACCCCGGTCGATCATGCCTTAATGGTCAGCATTGCCGGCATTGCAGCCGGTTTACGTAATACCGGCTGATTTTTCGCCCTCGCGTTCAAAGCACATCCTGGTGATGTGCTTTTTTTGTACATGAATTGGCCAAAACCACTCACTGCATCGTATTTTTTATAACTAAAATAACAAATCTTTATGAGTGAATTTTAAGCATAGCTATATGATTAATCCACTGATTTAACGCTACTTTTATATTAAAAATATTTACCAATTGATAAAAAATAAATAAAAGTCAATGAATTAACTTGAACAAAAAGTTGAAAGGAGTGATTAAAACTTCCAAAAAACCGGAGTATGATGTGCACAATTTATCTTTTGAGTGCTCATTTTATGTCCAGTTGGTTTCCCAAATGGCGCCCGTATGAGGGCAGTATCGATGCACGACCAGTAGGTACCGCAGAGTATTTGCCACCCGCACAAACGGTAGTTTTGGGTGTACAGCATGCCTTTGCCATGTTTGGCGCAACCGTACTGGCACCTTTTTTAATGGGCTTTGATCCAAACCTGGCAATTTTAATGTCAGGGATCTGTACCATCCTGTTCTTTTTAATCACCGGTGGCCGGGTTCCAAGTTATCTAGGTTCAAGCTTTGCCTTTATTGGTGTGGTCATCGCAGCAACTGGTTATGCGGGTGGTGGCGGACTGAATCCGAATATTGGCGTTGCAGCAGGCGGGATTATCGCATGTGGCATCTTCTATGCGCTGATGGGCTTTCTGGTCATGGCGACGGGCACCCGCTGGATCGAAAAGCTGATGCCACCGGTAGTGACCGGTGCCGTGGTGATGATCATTGGCCTGAACCTTGCTCCAGTCACGGTTAAAAGCGTCATGGGCAACACCTTTAATATGTGGATGTCTCTCGTTACCGTGATGTGCATGGGCTCGATTGCCGTCTTTACCAAAGGCCTGCTGCAACGCCTGCTATTATTGGTCGGTCTGTTACTGGCCTATCTGATCTATTTCATGCTCAGCAATGTCATGGGTTATGGCACTGCAATCAACTTCCTTCCCATTCAGCAAGCAGCCTGGTTCGGTTTACCGACCTTCCATGCACCGACCTTTGAATTGAATGCCATGCTGATCATTGCGCCGATTGCCTTGATTCTGGTGGCTGAAAATCTGGGCCATATTAAAGCCGTAGGTGCGATGACCGGTGAAAACCTGGATCCGCATATTGGTAAAGCCTTTGTTGCAGATGGTATTGCCACGACTTTAGCGGGTGGTGTGGGTGCGCCGGGTATGACCACCTATGGTGAAAACATTGGCGTGATGGCCGTAACACGGGTCTACTCGACTATCATCTTTGCCGTCGCGGGTGTCTTTGCTGTGTTCCTGGGTTTATCGCCTAAGTTTGGTGCGATTATTCATACGATTCCGACAGCGATTCTGACCGGTGCTTCGATTATAGTCTTTGGTTTGATTACTATTGCTGGTGCCAAAATCTGGATTGAGAACAAGGTCGATTTTTCGCAGAACAAGAACCTGATGGTGGCTGCGGTGACCATTATTTTAGGTACGGGTGATTTTGCCCTGACTTTTGGTAGCTTCAATCTGGGTGGTATTGGTACGGCAACGTTTGCAGCCCTGTTCTTAAACTGGTTCTTCAGTCTGGTCGATAAAAAATAAAATTCAGCGATGCCTGGGCACAGCCTGTTGCAAGCAAAAAGACCGAACATATATGTTCGGTCTTTTTTGTAGCCTAAAACAGTCTGTCTAGAATGAACTGTTTTAAGTGACTGGCAATTGATTCACGTTGGCTTATTTCTGTTTTTTAAGCGCTTGCTTCAGTTGCTTCAATTTGCCTTTATGTTTTGAAATCTTTTTCAAACGTGCTTTGATTTCTTGCTTTAAAGATTTAACTTGCTTAGCCATGGTATTACTCCCTAGTAAGGCTATTCGTTAGGCTTGTGTTGTTTCACAAAACCACGAATAAATTTTCTTAATTCACGAGCAGCACTAGTATCCAGTTCTTCGCAGAGACGAATAAATTCATCACGCTCCGTACTCTGAATACGAATTAAAAGTTGTCCATCTTTCTTGCCTGTCTTTATTTTTTTGATTTGCTCGCTCATTGCTTATCTCTCCAAAATAAAGACTGCTTTGCAAAAGATGTATATACAATATATATACTTTTTAAATTAAATCAAACTTACATTGTAAAAATATTTAATAAAATCAATTTCTTTTTTTTACTACAATTTCTATAAAACCGTGCAAAGCCTGTCCAGGCAAGGCTTTAGGCAATTGGCTGAATGGGCTTTTTATGGATAAATTATTTTTGCAAAAAGGCGATGTTATGCTTAAAAATCGCCATGGCTACAGCAAGATCTCCTGCATAGCTTGAAGATCGTCCGGCGTAGTTGAACTGAAATGAGCCTGTTTAAGGACGAAACTCTTTCAGTTCACGTTGAATAAAGTATTGGAACATTTCACGGTATAGATGTTCAATAAACTCCTGATCGAGGCCCTGCTTTTGCGCCAATGCCCTAACATTTTCTACAATCTGTTCCATACGTTCTGGTGACTGCAAATCGGTTTCGGTTTTTTTGAAACGGGTGGTTTGATCAACATAAAATTGACGCGCAGCGATCAGCTCAACTAAAGCTGTATCAATGGCATCGATCTGTTGACGTGCATGTTCTAGTGATTCAGCTTTGATCTTTTCCATGTTTTTTCAGTTCACTTTCAGTTTGATTATTACTTTTATACTTTTCTTCTAACACATTACTGAAAATACTTTCAATCATCCAGACCCGATATAAGCTATTAAATGTATAACTTTGATCATCTATCCGCAGTTCCAGTACCGGAAAGTTCGGCTGCGACTTCATTTCACAGAGCATATCATTGTCCTGCAGCTTCACCAGAATATCGTTCTGGGTCAGATCTACAATATTTAACTGTTGCTGCAAAAGTTTGAAATGGGGTGCATAAGACAGGTCTTCACCACGGGTCCAGACAGCCTGCAAGATCTGGTACATCGCCTCAATCCGCTGCTCCTCGGGACAGCTATAAAATAACTGTGCCATTGGCGCAATCGCCTGCTCGGTCGGTCGGCAAAACGGGGTAAATTCTACGTCCGTCCGTTTGGATAAACGTGTGGCCAGACTCCAGTCAAACTCATCCCGGCCACGATAGGACAAGGGATAGACATTCAACTGGATATTATAATAATCGGCCAGTTCTTCCTTGATATAGGCCAGCAAAAGCCAGGAGATCGGATCTTCCAGCGCGATATACAAGTCCAGTTCCGGATCCATCGACTGGATCTCGTTCAGCTCTTCAGCATCACTGATCAGATGCTCACGCCATTCAATGTGATCGATCATAAAAATCGGATTACCGGTCAGCAGTTTTTGCTGCTCCAGACGCCGGGTCAGACGCAACAGGTCATCGACTGCCTGATACTGGCGACCGCCTAAATTAAAATAGCTGGCCAGAATCGGGGTCTGATCAAAAATACGTTCGGGAAAGTCCTGTGGCTGATGATGACGACTGGCCATGGCATAAAGGGTTCGTAATTTTCCGGTCTGTTTTTGCCAGAGCATATGGAAAACATCTTCCAGCAAATACAGGAAATCTTGTCCACGCAGAGGTGTATGCCGCAAAATCAGTTCAGCCTGTTTTAAGGCCTCAGCGCTCGGTAATTCCGGCGTATCATGAAAACTGAAACGATGCTGTTTTGACAGAATCTTGGCATCATTTAGGGTGTAGTGCTGCCATTCATCAAAAGACATCTGATTTGGGGGGGCTGCATGCGAACTGGAAATAATTACTTTCAGCGGCTTGAGCTGCGGACTTAAAATTTCTTCGAGCTGGGGCAGCTGCTGTACCGCCAGATAGCTGTACACATCATCCAGTCTTAAATGGATACTCAGCCCATCTTGAATAGATAACACCGTTTGACGGATTGGTTTCTGGTAAAACCAACTCGATCGGATTGGATCAAACCAACGGCGTAACAGGGACATGAGTTCGGCCTCGACAAAGATGACGGTGTGCAGTTCAAAAAATTGAATCTGTACAGAATAATCTATTTTTAAGATCGCAGAGCCAAAGCCCTGCATGGTGTAAAAACTTATATCAAGTCTTGACATACTCCCGCCACTTTCGACTAGCTCAAGTGGGGGATTCTAAAAGCAAAAGCTCTTAGGTGACTTCCTCACGGATTTCACTTGCTTTCTGCTTCACAGGGCGATCTTTACCGCATCTTCCCTCGACAGACAAAACGGTATGTCCCACCGCTAAAATGTTACGAGAAGCGTTAATATCTGCATTCTCGCTAAAACCACAACTAACACACTCAAACTTAGCCTGAGTAGGTCTATTTTCTTTTGCAACATGACCGCATGAACTACAAGTCTGACTTGTATATCTAGGGTCAATCTTAACGAGTAAACCACCTCGCCATTGTTGCTTATACTCCAACATATTGACAAGCATTGACCAACCTTGATCTAGGATTGATTTGTTTAAGCCTGATTTAGCTTTAACATTCTTTCCTTTTTCTTCGATTGAGCCTTTGGCTGACTTCGACATATTGGCTACTTTTAAGTCCTCAACTACGATCATTGCGTGGTTTTTGCTGAGAGTTGTCGTGACTTTGTGCAAGTAGTCATGCCGAATATTGGCAATATGATGATGTAATTTATTGATCCTTAAATTAAGTTTTTTCCAATTTTGACTAAATTCGGTTTTCTTTCTCAACTTGCGTTGAAGCCTAGCCAACTTTACTTGATTGGCTTTAAAACTATTGATTGGGTCAAATACCTGACCTGTTGATATTGTAATTAATTTCTTAATACCAAGATCAACACCAATTGTAGATTTTGATGGATGAATTGGTTGTTCGATTTCACGGTTAGTAAAAAATGAAACATACCAAAGCCCACAAATTTTCTTAATTGTAATACTTGTGATTTTACCAACAATTTCTTGTGATTTTTTAAATCTTATCCAACCTGTTTTTTTAGGCAAAGAAACTCGATCACCAATAACCTCACAATCTGCAAATGGAAGTCTAAAAGATTGCTCACCATCTGATTTCTTCTTGAATCTTGGCATGAGTGGTCTAAGCTGAATCTCACCACCATCAGCCAATTTAAAAAAATTGGGTTTACGTGGTTTCCGCTTGTTTTGCTTTAAACGAGCTTGTTCTTTTTTGTTGTAAAACTTACCCCATGCTTGAGCAAGATCACGTATTTTTTGCTGTAAGCAAGCTGAATATGTTTGACCAAGAAAAGAAAATTCAGGTGTTTTTTTAAGGGGCACTAATTTTTTTTCAATGCTTTCGTAACGAATATATTCATCTTTAGCAAACATTTCAAATGATTTAGCGAGAATTTGATTCCACACAAAACGAGCAGAACCTATTGCTTGATTAAGCAATATTTCCTGTTCTTGGTTAGGCAGAAGCCTAAACTTGTAGTGTTGTGAAATCTTCATTAAATCATTGTTTATAAAAGAATTGTAGTGTTTAAATTATAGCAAAAATAAGCAATAAAACCAAGAAAACATTATCTTTAATATGGCTATCGCCACTCGCTTGTATCCTCCACCTGACTGTCGGTGAGGGTCTTACGCCCGATTAAGATAAGCAAATGTTCAATGTTTAACAATGGATTAGAGGTCAAGATTCAGGTCAGTGACTGCACCGGTTTCTGCACCTGAAGTCAGTTTGGCGAATTTGGCCAGCGCACCGTGGGTATAGTTTGGCTGAGGTTTTTTCCAGGCCGCTTGACGTGCGGCAATTTCTTCTTCCGCGACATGCCAGGTCATTTCCCGGGTTTCGGCGTTAATTGAAATCTGGTCACCATTTTTCACCAGACCAATCGGACCGCCCTCATAAGCTTCTGGGGTCACATGACCAATCACGAAACCATGACTGCCGCCAGAGAAGCGTCCGTCAGTAATTAAAGCCACCGAAGCGCCCAGACCTTTACCAATAATCGCAGAAGTCGGTTTCAGCATTTCCGGCATGCCCGGACCACCTTTTGGGCCAACGCCGCGAATCACCACCACTTCACCCGGCTGGACTTCGCCATCCAGAATCCCGCGCATGGCACCCTGCTCGCCTTCAAATACCCGGGCCGGACCAGCAAAATGCAGACCTTCCTTACCGGTAATCTTGGCCACGGCGCCCTTCGGCGACAGATTGCCTTTTAAAATCACCAGATGAGAGTCTTTTTTCACGGGCGCATCAAAAGGCAGAATAATCTGCTGACCTTCTGGATAGTCCTGAACCTCGGCCAGGTTTTCTGCCAGGGTTTTTCCGGTCACCGTCAGGCAGGAACCATCCAGCATGCCGGCATCCAGCATGCGCTTCATCAGCGGTTGAATCCCACCGATGGCAATCAGTTCAGACATTAAATACTTACCAGATGGGCGCACATCGGCCACCACCGGAATATCTTTACCAATCCGTACGAAATCATCAAGACTCAATTCAACCCCTGCGGTATGCGCCATGGCCAAAAGATGCAGTACACCATTGGTCGAGCCACCCAACGCAATCAAAACCTTGATCGAATTTTCAAAGGCAGCCTTGGTCATGATGTCACGCGGCTTGATATCCAGTCGCAACAGATTCATCACCGCCTCACCGGCACGGGCACAGTCAATTTGTTTGTCATCCGAAACTGCTTCTTGCGCGGACGAACCCGGCAAGCTCATACCGAGTGCTTCAATCGCAGAGGCCATCGAGTTAGCCGTATACATACCACCACAAGAACCCGGACCCGGCAAAGACACTTCTTCAATATGCTTGACCTGAATCGCGTTAATTTCACCTTTGGCATATTGACCGACTGCTTCAAATACCGAAATCATATCGGTATGGCCTTCGCCTGGTTTGATGGTGCCGCCATAAATAAACAGACCCGGACGGTTTAAACGGGCTAACCCCATAATGCAGCCGGGCATATTTTTATCACAGCCACCAATGGCGATCACCCCATCATAAGCCTGACAGCCCACGACCGTTTCAATCGAGTCTGCGATCACTTCCCGTGACAGCAGTGAATATTTCATGCCTTCCGTGCCATTGGAAATACCATCTGAAATGGTAATGGTATTAAAGATAATCCCCTTGCCGCCTGCCGCACTCACGCCCTGCTCTACAGTTCTGGCCAGACCATCAATATGCATATTACAAGGCGTGACATTGGCCCAGGTCGAGGCAATACCAATAAATGGACGTTCAAAATCAGCATCTTGAAAACCTGTGGCACGCATCATGGAACGGGCTGGTGCATTTTCAATGCCTTCATAAACGGGGGCTGAATGCTCGCGGATATTATCTTTACTCATTATTTTCTTCCTGGGCGTCGACTGATTTGAAACTTCAGTTTCAGCAATTTATTTTAAGACTATTGTATAGAAAGCATTCGGCATGTAAAAGAAATTACCCTATAGAAAAACATTTTGATGAATACTTAAAAAATTTTAATCACATGATCAAGCGACATGGATGTCGCCGTTTCGCTACTCTACAGGGAAGTAAAGTTAGCGGAACAAGAGCGTTTTGTTACTTTTGCGCCGTCAAAAGTAAGATTCTGCCTGCACAAAGATCATCAGAACTTTTAAAGTTATTAACGCTTTGATTTTAAGTGGATCTTCGATTTTTTTACCATACAGCCTCAAATTACCTGAGTAATTTTTAATGCTATCTCGTAGGCACTTTTACTTTTGCCGGGCCAAAAGTAAACAAAATCCCTTTGTTTGCCCGATATGGCATCCCTGCCATACGGGCAAACGTGCGACTTCCTGTCGCATTCTACTGGGCATAATTTGGAAAGTCTAAAAATAGTTTCTTGTATAAAAAAAGCACCCCATCTGGAGTGCTATTTAAATCTGTAAAATTACAAATTAGATATCACGTACTGCACCTTTCGAGGCACTGGTAGTATGCATCGCATACGCTTTCAGTGCTTTAGACACTTTACGCGGACGCTGTTCCGCAGGCTGCCAGCCTTTGGCTTCTTGTGCTTCACGGCGTGCTGCCATGGTTGCTTCGTCTACGGCCAGGTGAATAGTCCGGTTTGGAATATCAATTTCGATACGGTCACCATCTTCAACCAGACCAATCGCACCGCCTTCCGCAGCTTCAGGAGATACGTGACCGATTGAAAGGCCAGACGAACCGCCTGAGAAACGGCCATCCGTTAAAAGTGCACAGTCTTTACCCAAACCTTTCGATTTAAGATAACTGGTTGGATACAGCATTTCCTGCATGCCCGGACCACCACGTGGACCTTCGTAGCGAATTACCACCACATCACCCGCAGTGATTTTGCCGCCCAGAATCGCTTCTACAGCAGCATCCTGGCTTTCAAACACACGTGCAGTCCCGTTGAATTTCAGGATGGAATCATCCACACCCGCTGTTTTTACGATACAGCCTTCCAGTGCGATGTTGCCATAAAGTACTGCCAGGCCACCATCTTGCGAGAAGGCGTTGGCTGCATTACGGATCACGCCATTGTCACGGTCACCATCTAAACGGGCATAGTAACGGTCTTGTGAGAATGCCGTCTGCGTTGGTACACCGCCCGGCGCTGACTTAAAGAATTGATACACGTCTTCATCTTCAGTACGGATGATGTCCCATTTATCCAAGGCATCTTTTAAAGTTTTTTCATGGACGGTTGGAACAGATGTATCCAGCAAGCCTGCACGATCCAGTTCGCCCAGAATCGACATGATGCCACCGGCACGGTGTACATCTTCCATATGGACATCCTGTTTCGCTGGGGCAACCTTACAAAGAACCGGCACATTACGCGACAAACGGTCGATGTCGGTCATCGTGAAGTCGACTTCAGCCTCGTGTGCTGCTGCCAACAGATGCAGAACCGTATTGGTTGAACCACCCATTGAAATATCCAGCGTCATGGCATTTTCAAACGCTGCTTTGGTCGCGATTGAACGTGGCAACAAGCTGTAGTCATTTTGCTCATAATGACGTTTAGTGATTTCAACAATCAATTGACCCGCACGCTCGAATAATTTTTTACGATTTGCGTGGGTTGCCAGCGTAGAACCATTACCCGGTAAAGATAAACCTAAAGCTTCGGTCAAACAGTTCATGGAGTTGGCGGTGAACATGCCTGAACATGAACCACAGGTAGGACAGGCTGAACGCTCATAAGCTGCCACTTCTTCATCAGTAAAGCTGTCGTCTGCCGCAACCACCATGGCATCCACCAGGTCAATCGCGTGTTCATTGCCACGGATTTTGACCTTGCCCGCTTCCATCGGACCGCCAGAGACAAATACCACCGGAATGTTCAGGCGCATCGCGGCCATCAACATTCCCGGGGTGATCTTGTCACAGTTCGAGATACACACCATCGCATCGGCACAATGGGCATTGACCATGTACTCGACCGAGTCTGCAATCAGATCTCGTGAAGGCAATGAATACAGCATGCCGTCATGACCCATCGCAATACCGTCATCGACCGCAATGGTATTGAATTCTTTTGCTACACCGCCTGACGCTTCAATTTGACGTGCCACCAGCTGACCCAGATCTTTAAGATGCACATGACCCGGTACAAACTGGGTGAACGAGTTCACCACCGCAATAATCGGTTTACCGAAATCTTCATCTTTCATGCCGGTGGCACGCCATAAACCGCGTGCGCCAGCCATATTTCTTCCGTGTGTCGATGTTTTTGAACGATAGTCAGGCATTTTATATTTCCAACAAAGTTTGAGCTTGCAATGAATCGGGCAGATCCACTCTGGCTAAATCATACTGACAAGGAGCTTAAATCAGTTGAATTTTAAACCTATCATACTACAAGCCCTTGATTTACAAGATGGCCTTTTGGGTGTAGATGCAGGCAAAAATGTCTATAGAGAGGTTTGGATGATCTGACGATAAAAATTTCTTAATGAAATCTACTATACCGCCATCATCCTCAGGACAATACAAAACTTTCATGAATAATTTTTACAATTTGCATGAGTTTTTTTTATATAAAAATTCCACCGAAATTCAAGTACTCACCAAGCTTCTCGGATAAGTTTTTGCAACGATTAGGCTGAAATTTGGCTTTTGGCTTATAATAGCTTTTAAGTTTATTTGGAATTTCATGTGTGAAGATCATATTTGCAGGCACACCAGAATTTGCAGCGACTGCATTGGCTGCGTTGCTTAGAACCGAACATGAAATTGTGGCGGTCTATACTCAACCTGACCGCAAGGCCGGACGTGGACAAAAGCTCACGGCATCTGCGGTGAAGCAGTTAGCGCTTGAACACAATATTCCGGTTTATCAGCCTTTACATTTCAAGTCATTGACTGAAGAAGGCCTTGCAGCGCAAGCGGAACTTAAAGCCTTAAATGCAGATGTGATGGTAGTGGCGGCTTATGGTCTGATCCTGCCACAAGTGGTTCTGGATACGCCAAAATATGGTTGCCTGAATATTCATGGTTCGCTGTTGCCACGCTGGCGCGGTGCAGCCCCGATTCAACGTGCCATTGCTACCGGTGATACCGAAACGGGCGTGACTATTATGAAAATGGCGGCCGGTCTGGATACCGGGGATATGATGTATAAAACACGATGTCCGATTACTGCCGAGGATACTTCTGCCAGCCTGCATGACAAACTGGCGCTGCAAGGTGCTGAGGCGATTGTGGCCGTGCTTGAATCGGAACAGACCTTACAGCACTATCTTGAGATTCGCGAAGTCCAGGATGAAAGCCTGACGGTTTACGCGCATAAACTGTCAAAAGCTGAAGCACAAATTGACTGGACCCAGCCTGCAGCAGCCATTGACCGTAATATTCGTGCCTTTAATCCCTGGCCGGTGGCATTTACCCCACTAGATGACAGCAACAATTTACGCATCTGGAATTCATCGCTTTCCAAGCAAAACGCAAGCAATGCCCTGCCTGGTGAAGTAATTGCCTTGGACAAAGACGGGGTGCATGTGATGTGTGGCGACCAACATGCTATTTGCATCACCAATCTGCAATGGCCAGGCGGCAAAGCCCTGAATGCTGTTCAAATTAATCAAACTCAAAAACTATCGGTAGGATATAAATTCGCATGAGCCAAATTCAATCATCAGCTAAAAACTTGAATTTGCGCGCGCAAGTTGTAAAAACCCTATTGGCTGTACAAAATGGCCAATCACTTGCTTCTGTACTCAATCAACATATTAATATTGTGTCTGAACGTGACCGTGGTCTTTATCACGAGTTAACGCTAGGCTGTTTACGTCAGTGGCATGGCCTGAAAGCCATCACCCTGCCGCTATTAACCAAACCTCTTGATAACCAGGCTCTAGAAAGCTGCTTATATTTGGGTTTGTACCAGATTCTATGTACGCGTATTCCGGCACATGCTGCGATTTCAGAAACCGTCACTGCAGCCAAACAGCTGGGATTTGAACCTTTAAGCGGTCTGGTCAATGCGGTACTGCGTCGTGTTTCACGTGAAACAGAAGAATTTGACCTGGCTTTAAATCAGGCGCATGGCCTGCCAAGCTGGCTCTACAAGCGTTTAAAGAAAGACTGGCCGGAACAGCTTGCCGAGCTGTCACATGACTTGAAACAGATTGCGCCGCTTACCTTGCGTGTCAATATCAATCAGGTCAGCCGTGATGAATATCTGGAAATTCTGGAAGAAGAAGGCTATGAAGCACGTGCCTGTACTCTTTCTGAAGTTGGGATTGTACTGGAACAGAATGTGCATATTCCGAACCTGCCGGGCTATGAAGCCGGCGGTTTCTCGGTGCAGGATGAACATGCCCAGCTGTGTGCGACCTTAGTTCCTGACCTTGAAGGCAAAATCGTAGTAGATGCCTGCGCTGCGCCAGGGGGTAAGACTGCGCATATCTTGGAAAAATACAGCCCGAAAAAACTCTATGCCATTGATCAGGATGCTAAACGTTTAGTCCGTGTGGCAGAAAATCTGGAACGTTTACTGTTAACTGAATATGCCGACGTTGAAATTATCGCGGCTGATGCGATCACCTGGACCGCTCCGGAGCCGGTCGATTGTATCGTACTGGATGCACCATGCTCTGCAATTGGTGTGATCCGTCGTCATCCGGATATTCGCTTGTTACGTCACTCTACCGATATTCCGCAAACGGTACAGCTGCAAAAGCAGATTCTGGAAAATATGTGGCAGCAACTGAAAGTCGGTGGTACGTTGCTGTACATCACCTGTTCAATTCTGAAAGCCGAAAATGAACAACAGATGGTCGAGTTCTTTGCTCAACATGCCGATGCCAAAGAAATCAAAATCGAAGCCGATTGGGGCATCGAACAGATTCATGGCCGTCAATTGTTACCGAAAGCGGATCAAGGCGACGGCTTCTTCTATTGCCGTATTGAAAAAACGGCATAAATCATGCGTTTAAAATGAAAGGCAGCCTAAGCTGCCTTTTTTATATCTCGTGATTTAGTGAATATGAGGTTTATTGAATAAACTTAAAAATCACCAGACTGCTGGCCAATGCAGCCATGCCACTGACCAGCCCATATACCGTTTCATGTCCTTTGGCATAGCGTTTTGCCGTCGGCAATAATTCATCCAGTGCCAGATAAACCATCACGCCGCCAATCACCCCAAAGATCAGACCATAGACGGTTTCACTCATATAAGGTGCCAGAATAAAATAACCGAGCGCTGCCCCCAATGGTTCGGCCAGGCCCGAGACCAGACTGGCCCAGAGCGCATAATCTTTACGGCCGGTGGCCATATATACCGGCAAGGCTATCGCCACACCTTCTGGCACATTATGAATCGCAATTGCCACCGCCAACGGCGCACCTAAAGCTGGGCTTTCTAGTGTGGCAAAAAACGTCGCCAGTCCTTCTGGTAGGTTATGTGCGCTAATCGCAAACAGGGTCAGCATACCGGTACGCAGTAATTGGGGGGAACTGACGCCCTTGGCAGAATGGGTTTCAATCGTGTCATGCGGATTCGGCACAAAGCGATCCAGCAATAACACCAAAACCACGCCCAGTAAAAAAGCAAAAGTGCCAAAGGCAAAACCGGTTTTTTCATCAAAATCCAGACTAAAGGACGCAATCGATTTGTTCAGAATTTCGGTTAAAGAGACATAGATCATGGCACCGGCAGCAAAGGCCAAACCAAAGGCCAGCAGGCGGAAATTGGGTTTTTTTAAGAATAATACCAGCCCCCCACCCACCACGGTGGCCAGCCCGGCAAATAAAGTTACGGCAAAGGCTGTATAGACTTGTCCATCTGAAACGGAAATCATGTCAAAGCATCAGCCATTAAAAAAGTCATTATCATCAAGGATGATAATGACTTCCGTTTATGGCAACAGTACGTTTATGTGAAGATTTTTAGTCTTCTGGTTCTTCCGGATTCTTTACCAGATGAATCACAGCCAGTACCAGACCACCCCATAATAAAACGATGGAGATGATCATCATGATTAGTGCAGATGTATTCATAGTCGCTCTCCTAGCTGTGACGGTCTTTGATCAGGCTGAACAGAATGGCACCCAGAATAAAGAATGCCATCACTCCTCCACCTACCATCCATAGGGTACTGGCAGCATAGCCACCATAACCTTCTGCCATGACGGATTTCAGGGTCAAGCCCAATGCCAGCAATAATGACAAAGGCGTGATCACCGTCAGCATGAAGTTCCAGCTGGCACCCAGTTTCACGCTGGCAAACTCATTCACATGGCCTTCCAGCTGTTTCATTAATGGACGACGGAACCACGACAACAGAATAATCGATAACAGACCACCACCGACAATACCGATGTTATTGGCAAAGTAGTCGATGATATCGACAAAGGTAATCGCACTATGTGTCGAGAACATCAGGGTAGAAATCACTGCTGAACCACCAGCAATAATCGTCACTGACTTGTTCTTTGACCAGCCCAGCTTGTCCTGGAATGCAGCAATCGGAACTTGCAGGATGCTCACCATGGAGGTAATACCCGCCACCGTCAATGAACCAAAGAACAGGAAACCGAACAGGTCACCACCTGCACCTAAACTGGAAATGATTTTCGGAAACGCAATAAAGGCCAGACCAATACCACCGGACACCACATCTTCAACTTTCGCACCTGAGCTGAATGCCATAAAACCAAGCGCGGCAAAGACACCAATACCCGCCAGGATTTCAAAAGACGAGTTGGCCAGTGCCACCACGATCCCGGAACCGGTCAGGTTGGTTTTGCGTTTCAGGTAAGATGCATAGGTCAACATGATCCCGAAGCCCACTGACAATGAGAAGAAGATATGACCAAAAGCGGCTAACCAGACTTTATAGTTGGCCATCGCTTCCCAGTTCGGCGTGAAGAAAGCATTTAAACCATCGACTGCACCCGGTAAACGGACTGCCTGAATCACTAGGATCGTGAATAAAATCACCAGCAATGGCATAAAGATTTTATTCGCCAGTTCTACCCCACGGCGTACGCCACCGTAAAGAATCAGCATGACTGCTGCCCAAACGACTACCAGACCGAAGAACAGTACAGGTACGAAACCGAAAGTCAGGCCCTCACCATTTTGCAGGTAAGTATTGAAGAAGAAGCCTTGAGTATCTGTGCCCCACTGCTGTCCAAAGGAATAGAACATATAGCTGCCGGCCCAAGACAAGACACTGGCATAGTAAATTCCGATCACCAGAGTGACCATGACCTGCCACCAACCCAAGGATTCGGTATTCATGAGTTTTTTATAGGCCATAGGCGGTGCTTTACGGAACTTGTGTCCGACCGCATAGTCTAAAAACAATAAAGGTAAACCTGCTGCGAAAATCGCAATCAGATAAGGGATCAGGAATGCCCCGCCACCATTTTCATAGGCAACATAAGGGAAACGCCAGATATTCCCCAAGCCAACGGCGGAACCAATCGCTGCAATAATGAATCCTGATCGTGCGGACCAATTCTCACGAGTTTCTGTCATAGAACACCTAAACTTTTAACCCCTTTAGATGCTGCTTGTTATGGTTATGGCGCAAGCAAAAAAAGAAGCATTTTCAATAATTTTGGGTGTTTGAATTAGAGGGCACCTTGTGGGCGTCGAATTCTAATGTACAAACAGGTCAGCAGGTCTTACATCTTGCTTAAAGTCTGATCGAAAAACTGACCTTGTAGATGATTTAACAATACTGACTTTTTTAAATTTTTTCTGTAAATTCTGCTTAAAATATTCGTTATTTATAATCTATTCGAATTAAGCGTTCAATAATTCTGCGAAATAAGCCAGATTAAACAAGTTATATATTGACAAACTTTTTGGAATATATTTTTCTTAAGTTTTACTACAGGGTCGCTGTTTCAAAAAATGTATTCCAAGACTCTGATCCAGCATCTGTTTTTAGATCATTATTTGAAGATGAAACGGCTCATACTAAGGCAAATGACCAAGCCGTGATATGGGAAATCAAATTCTCTCATGGAATTTTGACCTCTTTAAAAACCGGTTTAAATATCACAAGCAGATTTAAAACAAGCTGCCTGTGATATCGAAGCGATGAGTATTCTAAACTTAGGCTTTAATCACCAGCATGCGCTCTTCCTGCATGTCGCGAATGGCTGACTGAATTCCTTCACGACCCAGACCTGAATCTTTGACCCCGCCATAAGGCATGTTATCGACCCGGAAAGACGGAATATCATTGATGATGACACCGCCCACATGCAGATGATCCCAGGCATACAGCATCTTGTTCAGATTCTGGGTATAGACCCCAGCTTGCAAGCCAAAACGGCTGCGGTTGATACAGGCAATACCGGATTCGAAATCAGCATACGCTTCCAGAATTGCCACCGGGCCAAAGGCTTCATCACGGTAGATTTCCAGACTGTGGTCTACATTTTCCAGCAAGGTCGGTGCGAACATCACACCATTTAGCTCACCTCCAATCAGGATTTTCGCATCTTTTTTCAAGGCTTTATCCAGCCATTTTTTCAGGCGTTTAGCTTCTGCTTCTTTGATCATCGGACCAACCAAGGTCGTGCTTAAATTCGGATCGGCTGCTTTAATCGTTTTCAGTTTCGCCAGCAGTTTGTCCTTCACTTCAGTATAAATCTGCTGATGCACCAAAATGCGTTGCACACTGATACACACCTGTCCGGCATGGTTATACGCCCCGCCAATTAGACGGTTAATCAAGGCATCGTTAATTTCGGTATCTGGCTCAATCATGACAGCAGCATTGCCACCCAGCTCCAAGACCACTTTTTTACGACCGGCACGCGCTTTCATATCCCAGCCTATAGCATCGGAACCGGTAAAACTGAGTAATTTAAAACGCTCATCGGTGACCAGTAGATCAGCCAGCTCTCGCGGACAGGGCAATACCGAAAAGGCACCTTGCGGTAAATCGGTTTCCGCCAGAATTTCAGCAATTTTTAAGGCAGAAATCGGGGTCAGGCTAGGTGGTTTCAGCACAAAGGGACAACCGGCTGCAATCGCAGGAGCAATTTTATGCGCGGTCAGGTTTAAAGGAAAATTAAACGGACTAATCAAAGACACTGCACCAATCGGCACCTGTTTTACAATGCCCCGATAACCGGATGCTGCCGCAGTCACGGCCAAAGGCAGCATACGTCCCTGATCAACTTGGGTCACAGCATCTGCGGCAATCTGGAAAGTATTAATCAGACGTTCAACTTCGGCTTCGGCTGCTTTACGCGGCTTGCCCCCTTCTGCAATCAGAATTTCAGTCAGTTCTTCATGAATCTCACGAAAACGGCGTACGCAATGCAGCAGAATTTTCTGTTTCTGAAACGGCTCCAAGGCAGCCATTTCGGCTTCTGCGTCTACGGCAGACTGAATCGCCTGTTCCAGTGTATTGGCATCAGCCAAGGCGACACGGGCATACAGTTCGTGGTTATATTTATGTTTGACCTCTAACCATTCACCCGTCTGAACGGCCTGACCGGCGACATATAATGCATACTCTTTCGTTTGTTGTGTGCTTCTCGCTACCATCTTATTGTCCTGCAAAATCCAAGGATATACATTTTTGAAATTCTCTATATCATGCACTTGCTACTCCATATTAAGAAGATGTTTTTAAGTAACCAGACACCTCCAATTTTAATAAAGCTTTAGGGAATAGAGCCATGCGCGCAAAAATACTCACCACCTTATTCTTCGGTTTTGGACTCAGTACGCTCAGTCATGCAGATGTAATCGGCGTGAAAGCAGATCTCAGTTACTGGGATTTTGACGGCTATAGTCAGGATAACAATTTCAAGCATGAGCTAGATCGACAAGGTACAGCGCAGCTATCTGTCGCTGTAGAACATCCTGTGCCATTGTTACCAAATGCCAAGATTAAATACGTCAATCTGGACAGCAATAGCGAACAGAGTTCTCTTATCAATGCCTCAGAAATTGAGCTGAACAATATTGACTATATTCTGTATTATGAATTGCTAGATACTATTGTGCATGCGGATATAGGCGCAGGTTTAACCAATCTAGATGGTACTGTGAAAAACCTGACGACCGGAGTTTTCACTCAATACGATCTGGATGAATACAGCCCACTGCTCTATGCAACAGCCGGGGTTAAATTGCCCTTTACCGGTATGAGTGCCAAAGCAGAAGCGGTTTACAGTCACGGCAGCGATACCCGAAAGACCGACGTACAGGCGGAACTGCAATATGATTTCATTGATAATCTGCTGGTCGATGTCGGTGCCAAAATCGGTTATCGCCTCATGCAGGTAGATTTTGAACAGGATCAACGTCCAGATTTACAGCTGGAATTTAAAGGTCCTTATATCGGCTTAGATATACATTTTTAATGCAATACAACCGGTTAAGCCTACAAAGCTCAATTTCTCTGCGCTGATGTAAGCCAAAGCGTACAGCAATAACCGCAATCTGCTGCTAGTGCGCCACCGGGATGTGTATTACTTTATAAACATAGAGAGCAGGATGCTCCGAAGACCTAAAAACAAGAATAACATTGCAACACCAGGACGTGAGGTACGACAGGAGTTATACCTAAATCACGAGATACGAAAAAGCCCCGACAGGATGTCGGGGCTTTTTTTTCTGCCTATTATTTTATTTATCATTGCTTAACAGTTCCGAGCTAAAACTCCAACATTGTAAGAATCCCCTTGTTGTTAAGCTAAAAATCCTCACATTTTTTGGGAACAGCAATCATGGTAAAAAAGGTCCTCTTTATTACATCCAATCAAGGCATTGAACATGATGAACTCACCGAGCCTTTAAATTTTCTAAAGTCCAAAGGTTTTGAGGTGATTCATGCTGCCGAAAAAAATGAAGATGTCGCGACTGTCAAAGGTGATACCAAAGCTGCCACCCAATATACGCCAGATACCAGTTTCGCCCATGTCGACCTGAATGATTATGATCTTTTGGTGATTCCCGGTGGTACAGTCAACGCGGATACCTTAAGAATCAATCAGGATGCGCAAAAAATCATTCAGCATTTTGCCGACAATCACAAACCGATTGCGGCGATTTGTCACGGGCCATGGGCCTTAATTGATGCAGATCGAATTAAAGACAAGAATCTGACCTCGTATAAAAGCATCAAGCTGGATCTGGAAAATGCCGGCGGAAAATGGGTCGATGAAGAAGTGCATCGCTGTAATACCGGCGACTGGGTTCTGATTACTTCACGTAATCCGGATGATCTACCCGCCTTTAATGAAGCGATTTTAAAAGAACTTGAAGGTGATGCTGCTTAAGCGCCTAGCATAAAAAGAACCTCACAATTGAGGTTCTTTTTTTTTGCTTTAAACAGTTCCGGTCAAGCTTTTTAGATAAACCATCACTTCTTTATTGCCTGCCATTTCGGCCAGTTCTAGTGCCGTATGCGGACTGCGATGGGCAATATCTGCACCTTTGCTAACCAGAAGTTTGACTACGTCTAGATGATCATTTTCAGCGGCGGCCTGTAAGGCGCTATAGCCTTCTTCGTCGGCAGAGTTGACGTCCAGACCTTCCTGTAGTGCCTGTTCGACCTGTTCAATGTCGCCTAAAGATGCCCAGTACACCAGTTCAGGAAGATGCAGTTCGTCATCATCTTCAGGGATTGGGGAGATTGAATTGAGTTTCATAATGAGATCAAATTTATTATTTATTAATAAATATTTTACAATGTCAAAAAGTTAATTTCTATTGTATTTCATTATGAATATTATCTAATCTGACGGTCTGTTCTTTAATTTGGGACAGTCTTGTATAGTTACCTACAACTGCTAAACCTAAAATACTGATAATCAACCAAGCAGTCCAATCTGCTAACTCCACTACATCGTTAGCTTCTATGTCAGACCAATATGCTCTATGTAAAGCTTTAGATCTTTTCTTATACATTTTTTTAATTTTAGATTTTACCTCTCTATAATTTTCAATATCATGGATTCGATAACCACCATATACCAATATACAGGCAAGACCTTTTGCATTTGATTCAGATATTTCATCTTGTGTAATAGAGAAGAAGCACTCAATACATGACCATAATTTAATAAATTTCATAGTATCATTATTATCTTTTGTAGCTTCACAAAACCAATATACAGATTTAATAATCGCATCTTCTACTTCGGTTTTTAATTCTTTTTCTAAAATAGTAAAAAACTCATCAAAGAATAAATTGGTTTTAAAGTGTTTTAATATTTCTAAATCAATTTCAGCATTGGAAAATTTAGGAAATGAATAAGAAAAACTTCCATATTGACTTTCGTTTGCCCACTGTAAACGAAGGTTACGAGATTTATGGCTAGAAGAAGAATTTAAAGCTTGAATCCTATAATTTAATATTGATTTTTTATTTATAGTTTGCAAACAGATACTCAAAAAACTAGTAATTAGATTAGCTTTGTAATCAAATTTATGTTCTACCTGCTTCTTACTTCCTTTTTCACTTCCACAAATCCATAGATAATCTTTCATCATCTCATAAAAATCAGCTTCTTCTTTTCCATAGGCTTTAAGAAATGTTGAAAAATCAGAAGAAATTATTTTATATTCTCCACAGTTTAATTGTTCTATGCCGTTAAGCTTTATACCTTCACAGCAGTTAATATTATTAAATACTCTTATTTCTTTCTTTGATAACTCATAGACATCATCTATCATATTTTCTGGAGATTTTTTATTTAGGATATAGTCAGCATATATTTTTTTAACATTAGAGAAAATCTCAGAAAAAGTGATGTAATCTTCTAAATCATAATAAACAATCAATTCACTGGTGATGGACCTTAAAGTGTTTCTTGTATCAGTAGTAATGAAAATTGTTTTTTCTTTTGATAAAGTCAGCTCTTGTCCAAAATAATCATCAAGATTTTTTATATCATCAAAGCTATTTATCTTTACGAAAGCTTGCAACTTAAACAATGAGTTAACCATTCTTTGCAATATTCTTTTAGCTTTACTTGTATTCATAAAATTTATTAAATTTAAAGTGTATATATCATTCTAAATAGTATACCTCTTATAAAAAAGCCCCCTTTCGGAGGCTTCTTTTTAAAACTCAAATTCTTAAGCTTTAGACACTGCTGGCTCGACTGAACCAATCTTTTCAGATTCATCGTCATGCATGATCAAGGCAACCGCAATTGCAGTGATCAGCACCGGCAAACCGACTGCCATAAAGTTGAAGTAAGCAGGCAGATTCATACCAAGTAAGCCACCAATCAGGATCGGCCCTACAATCGCGCCCATACGACCGATCGCAGAAGACCAGCCAATACCTGTCGAACGTACTGCAAGTGGGTAGAACTGCGCAACATAGCTATATAGCAACATTTGTGAACCAATCGACGCTGCACCCGCCAGGAATACCAGGATGTAAAGTAAGAATTGGTTAGATGCAAAGCCCATTGAGCTCATCACAATCGCACCCATCATACCGAGGAACATCAGTACCGGTTTCAGGTGGAAACGATCCGCGAGAATACCACCACCGACAATACCCACAACCGCACCAACGTTCATCACCATCATGAACATCAAGCTGTTGTCCATCGAGTAGCCTGCTGCCATCATCAACTTCGGTAACCAGCTACTCAGTGCATACATGGTTAACAGACAAGTGAAGAACGCGACCCAGAACAGTAAAGTATTGACCGCACGACCACGACGGAACAAACTCACCACGTTGGCTGCTTCAGGCACATTTTCCTGTGGCAAAGTGAAAGTTGTATTCTCGGTAACTGTCAGATTTGGCGCCAAGCGACGTACAATACGACGAGCTTCTGGCTGCTTGTTCTGTTTCACAATAAATGCGAGCGATTCAGGCAGGAATTTCCAGATCACTGGTAATAAAAACAGTGGAATACCCGCGATAAAGAACATGATTTGCCAACCAAAACTTGGGGTAAACCACGAACCTAATAACGCTGCCATCACGCCACCGACCGCATAACCACTAAACATGGTGGTCACCAGCGTACTACGCATTTTTTGTGGAGCATATTCCGAAGTCAATGCCACCAGGTTTGGCATTACGCCACCAATACCAAGACCGGCAAGGAAACGTAAAATACCGAATTCGGTTGGGTTTGAAGCAAAGCCTCCGGCAAAGGTTAAACCACTAAATAATACAATACAGATCATGATCACTTTCTTACGACCGATCTTGTCCGCGAGGGAACCAAAGATCATCGCACCAAACATCATGCCGGCCAGTGCGGTACTTGCAAGCATTCCGGCCTGCACTGCACTTAAGCCCCAGTCTTGCATCAATAACGGTAAAACTACACCATTGATTGCGAGATCATAGCCATCAAATAAGATAATGAGTAAACACCAAGCAACTACATTGAAGTGGAAAGGCGTGAATTTCGCATTATCGACTACAGAATTTACATCTATTTTTTCCGTTGTCATCGTTCTCATCTCCCATGAGTACTTGTCCATAACATCTTGTTGAAGACTGAAGTCAATCTTCAATGTCAGGCAATATACGCAAGCAGGATTTAAGGCACAATAAGACTAATTGATATTCTGCTATGCTCTCGGAAATGTCATTTATTTGCGTGATATGTCACACTATTATTAGTATAAACTTTTGAATAATTGATGTTTATTTTTTAATTCGTCCAATATTTAAGCTCTTTTAATCCGCTTATTCTTTTGACCAATTGAATATTGATTTAATTTCATACTAAAGATATGAAAAAGCCCCTTTAAGTAAGGAGCTTTTTAACTGAGTAGGTCAATTACGAGAGTTTAAATTTTAGCTGTTTTTAATTTTTTCACCATAACGCGACCAGGTTGTGGCTTACGAATCATTGAAATAGCGATGATGCCAATAATACCTGGCATTGCCACTGCGATAAAGTTCCATTTATGTGGTAACTCCATACCAAGCAGCATACCAATCACGATTGGGCCAACAATTGCACCTGTACGCCCTACAGCAGAAGCCCAACCAATACCAGTAGAACGTACTGCAACAGGATAGTATTGAGCAACATAGCTATATAACAAGATACTGGTACCAATAGATGAGGCACCTGCTAAACTGACAAGTAAATAAATAACAGGGGTTGGAGAATTAAAGCCCAAACCAACCAAAGACAGTACACCGACAGTTAACATACTCATAAGAACAGGTTTAAAGTCAAAACGGTCTGCCAAAATACCACCGCTAATGGTTCCGATCACGGCACCAATATTCAGTGCTAATAAGAACATTAAACTGCTACCTAAAGAATATCCCGCGGCCATCATAAGTTTTGGTAGCCAGCTTCCAAGTGCGTAAAGCATGAGTAAGCACATAAAGAAAGCAATCCAAAATAAGAATGTTCCTGTGGCACGATTTTCTGTAAATAAAGCTTTTACTGATGCACTTTGGGTTTGATCAGCGCTAGCTAGAACAAGTTCAGTATCTGCTTGTATGTCTGCAGTTGGCTCGACTTGCTTTATAAAGCGACGTGCTTCATTCACTTTTTGTTCTTTAACGAGGAAAGTTAAAGACTCAGGTAAGAACTTCCAAAAAAATGGAACAAAAAGTAATGGAATGCCTGCAATGAAGAACATAATTTCCCAACCAAAACTTGGTGTAAACCATGTACCGCATAATGCAGCCATAATACCGCCTACGGCATAACCACTAAACATGGTGGTTACCAGTGTGCTTTTTAAACGTTTAGGTGCATATTCAGACGTTAGAGCGACTAAGTTTGGTAATACACCACCAATCCCTAAACCAGCAATAAAACGTAAAATACCAAATTCTGTTGGATTAGTGGTAAATCCACCCAAAAAAGTAAAAGCACTAAATAAAGAAACACAAATCAAGATAACTTTTTTACGACCAATTTTGTCTGCAAGCATCCCAAACAGCATG
The DNA here is from genome assembly GCF_048957595.1 of Acinetobacter sp. AS5. Lineage (NCBI taxonomy): Bacteria > Pseudomonadati > Pseudomonadota > Gammaproteobacteria > Moraxellales > Moraxellaceae > Acinetobacter > Acinetobacter sp. AS5. Next base: position 34,143 of record NZ_JARDAL010000044.1, read on the forward strand.
GCTCCAAACATCATGCCAGCGAGTGCTGTACTTGCAAGCATGCCTGCTTCAACAGCACTCATGCCCCACTCTTGCATAAGTAGAGGCAGAACGACACCGTTAATTGCTAAATCATATCCGTCAAATAGGACAATAAACAAACACCACAATACAATGCTTAAGTGAAATTTAGTGAATTTTGCCTGATCAATCACATCATTCACACTCACCGTGTTTGCTACTCGCTTCATGTTTTCTGCCATTTTTACTCACCTCCTGTGAGTTTTTTTCGTTGTTTTTAGCACGACACATGACCCTAACTCTTATTTATTATTTTTAATGATTCTTATCGCCATGTCTTCGCAACAACTTAGTTCAACACAGCTACTTTTCATGCAATATCCGACTAAAGTCTTACTTATTCCTTAGAATTCTAAACCCATGAGTCCAGTTTTTAATCAATACTCAACAATTCCCACAGTGATTTGATTAAAACCCGCGCACAAAAAAACACCCCCAACCGTTTGGTTGGGGGTGTTTTGAATAATGAGCTGGCGATGACTTACTCTCACATGGGTAAC
>NZ_JARDAL010000045.1:0-32337 GCF_048957595.1 Acinetobacter sp. AS5
GAGCTTGAAGCAATGTACGATTATAAGATTAACCCGTTAGGTCAGGTGGCCTAACTTAAATAAAAGTCTCCGACAAAGCCGGTACGGTTCAATCTCTTACCAATATGATGCCTCACTCGATGGCTGGGGGGCTCTAGAATTTTGGTGGCTATTCAGTCCATCATTACCTACATTCCAACTCTCTAGTTTTCCAACTAGCCCAGGTTATAATAGCCACCCAAAATACGATTGATCTATTATGAACACCTCCAATGACCCTTTACACGGCAAAAAACTTGCTGACATTTTGGATGAATTATTGGATTACTACGGTGGCTTTGAAGGCTTAAGTCACAAAATTGAAATTAGATGTTTTTGCATAGACCCAAGTGTTAAATCATCATTACGATTCTTGCGTACCATACCATGGGCACGTGAAAAAGTAGAGAGCTTATATTTGTACGTCTTACGCCAAAAGGCCAAACAGAAACCGTAGCCTCAGGCAACACCCCTCTCATCATAAAATTATACCAGTCAGTAAAATACCTTTAGATTAAGCATATGTATGTTGGTTATTATTGTTGATTATCACAATAAATTAGTGACCAAAAATAAAAGTACCCCACCCCATCTTAAATTACGTCACACAAAATAAAAACTCTATATAACTGTTATATATAGAGTTTATTAACGTACCAATTGTGTTATTTAGTGTATTTTATGTCGGTGACTCTTGCCAAGGTTGGTTTTTTTTCAAAAGGAAGCTTTGTTTACCCAAATTATTTAGATAAGAATCTCTTTTTTCAAAGGAAAGTTGGCAAAGCCTTAGTAATGTGAGTAATTAAATCGCTTACTCTTTCTCTAGCTTGACCAGGCAATCCGATGTAATATCTGCAATGGTTCTTGCACTAGTCAATGTCATTGCCACACGCATTTCTTTCTCAATCAAATCTAGTAAATTACTTACCCCAGAACCGCCGGCAGCACCAAGTGCGTATACAAATGCACGACCAAGCATGCAAATATCTGCACCCATAGCCAACATACGTACCACATCAAGACCGTTACGAATCCCTGAATCTGCTAAAATTTTGATGTCACCTTTGACCGCACTTGCAATTGAAGGAAGCGCACGAGCAGAAGACAAAACACCATCAAGCTGACGACCACCGTGATTGGAGACCACAATTCCATCTGCTCCGAAACGTAGCGCATCCTTGGCATCCTCAGGATCTAAAATCCCCTTAATAACCATGGGACCCTCCCAATAATCACGAATCCACTCAAGATCTTTCCAAGAAATTGAAGGGTCAAAGTTATTTCCCAGCCAACCGATATAATCTTCCAGACCTGTCGGCTTACCTAAATATTTCGAAATGTTACCCAAATCATGCGGACGACCCAATAAACCGACATTCCAAGCCCAGTGTGGGTGCATACACGATTGCATATAACGACGTATTGCAGCATTTTTACCACTCATTCCTGAATGTGCATCACGATAACGCGCACCTGGAACAGGCATATCGACTGTGAATACTAAGGTAGAACAGCCTGCGGCTTTAGCACGTTCCAAGGCATTTTTCATAAAACCACGGTCACGTAGTACATACAGTTGAAACCACATCGGACGTTGAATCGCAGGTGCCACTTCTTCAATTGGACAAACTGAAACTGTTGATAAGGTAAATGGAATGCCCTTTTTATCTGCGGCAACCGCGGCTTGAACTTCACCACGACGCGCATACATACCCGTTAGACCTACAGGTGACAATGCCACTGGCAACGCCAAATTTTCACCAAACAATTGCGTTTCTAAGCTCAGCTCAGACATGTCATTTAACACACGTTGACGTAAAGCGATTTTTGATAAATCGTCTACATTACGCTTTAAAGTATATTCCGCATAGGCACCACCATCGATGTATTCAAATAAAAATGGCGGTAAACGACGTTTCGCAGCTTCACGATAGTCATTTGCAGAAGAAATAATCATAACTTATGTCCTATTTAATCGACTCGAACGTTGACGACGAGCTTCTTCTTCATCGATCATACGTACGCGTTGAACAACAAATTCAATATGCCCACAAGCTGCCTTACGTGCAGTCTCTGAGTCTTGACGTTCAATTGCATCCATCACTTCAAAGTGCTGGTCATGCAATTGTTCAAAATGTTGTGGTGTGGTGTAAACTTTACGTCGCCCTAACATCACGTTGTCTTGCAATAAATCAAACAAACTACGCATCATTTGGATCAGCACTAGATTGTGGGATGCTTCTGCAATCGCCAGATGAAAATTCGCATCCGCTATTGCTGCGTGGGCATCATCACCTAAAGCCTGAAAATGGCTAATCTGCTCAAAACATTGACGAATATTGATCAAATCACTGGGTGTGGCACGTTGTGCGGCATACCATGCTGTACCACCTTCAAGCACCATACGAGCTTCTTGTACATCAAAACGATATTCAGGATCCTGATCCATCAAACCGGATAATGGCTCAACGATTTGATACTGTGACCAATGTGCAGGCAACTGCTTTAAATAGGTGCCTGCACCCGCTTTGCTCTGAATAATCCCTGCGGTAATCAGTTGTTGAATCGCCTCACGTAAAGAGCTACGAGACACACCCAATTGTTCACAGAGTTGGCGTTCAGCAGGCAATCGCTCTCCGACTTGCACATTATTTTTTTCAATCAATAGACGTAAACGCTGTACCACTTTGTCGGAGACTTTCATTTTTTTCCTTGACCCGTTTACGGAATCATCCACGGGAAAACATAAGCTTGTAAGGTCACAATAATACCAATCATCACCGTAAAGATAATGCTGTGTTTTACTGTAAATCTAAATAAATCAGATTCTTTACCAACTAAGCCCACTGCCGCACAAGCAATCGCAATTGATTGAGGAGAAATCATCTTACCTGTTACTCCACCACTGGTATTGGCAGCAACTAACAAGACTTCAGGCACACCGATTTGCTGTGCTGTAGTTGCTTGTAACGCTGAAAACAATGCGTTAGCTGAAGTATCTGAACCTGTAAGAAACACTCCAACCCAACCCAAGAATGGTGAGAAGAATGTGAAAGCCTGACCCGTATGTGCCAGTGCTAAAGCAAGCGTCGCTGACAGACCTGAATAGTTTGCAATGAACGCAAAAGCCAGTACCATACCAATCGAATAAATTGGGGTTTTTAGTTCATTCACGGTTTCAAAGAATGTCGAAACTGCCTCTTTAGGTTTCATGTTTAAATAAATAATCGTGATCAATGCCGCCAATATAATCGCCGTACCCGTTGCTGATAACCAATCAAACTTATAAATCGCATCATAATCTTTAATTTCAGGCACGACAGGTGGTAGCTTTTGAATCAATTGATGCAAATACGGCACTTTAATTGAAACTACTAAATCACTTAATGGGCCGTCCTTAACAAATAAATCTTTAAAAGGTTTGATGCTCCAGATCGTCACCATTGCTGTAAGTATCAGAAATGGAGACCAGGCTTTGGCTATCTGTGCCACACTATATTGTTTACGAGCTTGCTTGATAATAGTTTCATCTACCTGTATATTTTTGTCCTCAAAAAGAAAAATATGTTTTGGTTTCCAATACTTAAGCAAGATAGTTAAACTGATTAATGATGCAATTGCAGCAGTGATATCGGGTAACTCAGGCCCAACAAAATTTGATGTTAGATATTGCGCTAAAGAAAAAGATAAGCTGGCAACTAAAATAGCAGGCCAAGTTTCTTTAACCCCACGCCAACCATCCATGATTGCCATGATCCAGATCAATACAATTGGCACCATAAAGGGTAACTGACGACCAACCATTTGACTGATTTCCATGGTGTCAACACCTGAAACCTGCCCAGCGACAATGATCGGAATTCCCATTGCACCAAAAGCAACAGGTGCAGTATTAACTATCAGGCATAGCCCAGCCGCATATAAAGGCTTAAAGCCGAGTCCCACCAACAGTGCCGCAGTAATTGCGACGGGCGCACCAAAACCTGCCGCACCTTCTAAAAACGTACCAAAAGCAAACCCAACTAATAGCATTTGCAGACGTTGATCTTCTGTAATTGACAGAATAGACGAACGAATAACATCAAACTGTCCTGTTTTTACTGAAATCTTATATATAAAAACTGCACCGATAATAATCCATGCAATTGGCCACAGGCCGTAGAAGAATCCATAGACCATTGATGCTAATGCCATTCCAATTGGCATTTTGTATAAAAATAATGAGACCAGAAAGGCTAAAAAAACGGTAATTGTAGCGGCTACACTACCCTTCATGCGAAAAATAGCTAACGCTAAAAAAAAGAAAATAATTGGAACTAGCGCAATAGCACTCGAAATCCAGATATTGCCTATAGGATCATAAATTTGTTGCCACTGTTGAAGCATTGTCTACTCCTTGAAATGCTTAACTACTAGATTGAACAGTTTATTGTACTTAAACACTAAATTGGTATGACCAATTTAGTGTTTAAGAGATAAAATGTGCATTTTGTATTGGCGATATTAGTAATATTAGCCCAAAAACACAATATAAAAGATTTAATTTATTTTTTGGTATGACCAATTTTTATAATCTCTTAAAATTTTATATATTAGATTTCTTTCATAATTCACTTTTTACTCAGCTCAAAATTATAGATTCCCACAATTAAATTAAATCTTAATCCTAGTCTTTTGCCAGGGTTGCGATATCGCTCGGCAAGGATTTTGAAGGTTTTCAAAGTTCCAAATACCTGTTCAATCCCAATTCTTCTTTTATTGATTTCTTGGTTATAAAATTTTAGCTCGAGATCTGGTTTTTAGTGCTTTTTTGCTTTTAATGGCCATAAACTATTTGGATACAATGTATAAATCCCTTGATAGCCTTTATTTGCAAGAGGCTTTGTTGCACAAACCTACCACTGAAAGCTTCTTGGGGAATATAATTTCTAAATGAAGAGGTCTGCACCCAAGATCTATCGTACAACCAGTTGATCTACCTACAATAAAGCCTTACTCAGTCAAGGAAATATATCAATTTGGTTTGATTCAGCCATCCAATGGTCGCTCGATTGACTCAACAACTGCCGATGCAAAACTTGGATGAAAATGTACTAGCCCAACAACTTCATTCCACCAATCAAGAGCAGTTGATTGCCTATAAAGTGTCTTTATTTGGCTCTGACGTCAGTGTCGTTCAGCATGTGGTAGCAAAAACCCGAGGTGCACCGAAAGATTTAAGCCACCAAGTAGTTGGCTTTAGTACAAAGCAACAAGGTGAGGCTCAGTTATGTGTTACGTCGTGGGGATATTCAAGTGGTGGAAGCAGAGCGGATGTTCCTACGTGGATAATTGCTCAAAAAGATTTTATAATCGGTATTAATACCAATAATTTTGTTTTTATTGCTATGTATAGGCTTAATCGTTTTGATTATTCGTCGAGAGCTTAAAGCCTTAGATGAAGTTTCAACCTTTTAAGTCAGCCAAATTTATCAGTGAATGATGCTACTCACTATTTAAAAACCTTAGATGCCAAAGTAATGCCTTCCAAGGTACAGTCCTTTGCCCAAAACTCTAAGCACTTAATACATAAACTGCATCAAAATCCGGAAAATGAAAAAGTATTTAGTTCATACGCCGCCCATGAATTGCGTAGTCCTTTAACCGCGATCAAAACTCATATCCAGCTTGCACAACTGATGGCAGAACAACAGGCAAGCTCGCCCAAATTGCAACAAAGCTTGCAGCAGGTACACATTGGTATCCGCCGATGTACCCAGCTACTGGAACAGCTTCTAGCACTTTCCTCTACCGATCAAGTACTGAGCGATATCTAGTACAGTATTGAAATTGCACGGCTCCTGACTCAGGTGATTGCCGATTTACAGTCGCTTTATCCGGAAATTGAACCCAGTTTAACAATTGACTGACCGAGCCTGATCCGAATTGCCCTACCCGATTTTGAACTATATACCGTCTTTAAAAACCTACTTAAGAATGCTCTATTGCAGGCACAGGCAAATACCATTTCAATTGCTATGCTGCATGTGTGCTGATCATTCATAATGATAATCAAAGGTTGAAGATATGCATACTTGGGACAGCGTTTCTGGCATAAATCTCCCTAGCAAAATGGGCATGGGCTAGACTTATATTTGATGAAAATGGTGTTAAACAAATATGGCTATCAGATTCAATTTACAGTGGCGCAACCTCAATATTTAAGCATTCACATCAGCCCCCCTGTAAGCTGATCACTTACTCATGGATAGACGGGGCTAAATTTAAAGCTGGAATATCAACCCATGTCGTATCAGCAAAATCACGCTGCAAATACTGTTTTAAATAAGCAATGGTATCTTCAGCGATCAAGGGATCTTTGGAGTTATCTGCATGATTAAAAGCAATGGCATATAATTGAACCCCGCGGAGTTTTAACAACTCAAGACTCAGCAAGGTATGATTAATACTGCCTAAACGCCCTGAAGTGACGAGAATCACCGGATAATTATGTGTCTGAATATAATCAATAGTCAGGAACTCTTCGGTTAAGGGCACCATCAGACCACCGGCACCTTCCAGCAAAATACAGTCGTAGGCCACAGCCAGCTGTTCGGTAGCCTGATGAATCTGTTCAAAGTTAATGGCTCGCCCATCCAGCCGCGCAGCAAGATGCGGTGAAGCCGGATACGTAAAAATTTCCGGCATGGTCAGTTTTTGCTGGTCTTCCGGTAACAATCCACAACCCATAATTGCACGATGCTGTTCGATATCTTCTGATATATCGACATTTCCGGTCTGGATCAGCTTTTGGGTTATGGTACGAATGCCCTGCTCATTCCAATTTTTGGCCAGAAAACCAGTAGTAAAGGTTTTACCAATTGCGGTATCAATGCCGCTGACAAAATAAATCTGTGCGCTCATGCTGTCTTCCGTGCAATGACATAAACCGGATGATAGGTCAGTGCATACTGTTTGCTTTCAGGGTCTTGGAATTGTTGATAGCCGGTATAAAAATCCTGTAAGGACGATTTTGTCCACCGAAACCCCTGTGCCGTCGCCTGTACACCAGTGGCTTTGATATGCTGTAACACCTGTTTCGGATGCTCAAAATGCAAGGTCATCTGTTCTTCTGTCTGCAGCAGAATGTCAAAGCCTAAGGATTCAAGCAGTTCACAGACCTCCGCTAAAGACAGATAATCCAGGCCTTGTCCGGTCAGTGCCTTAATTTCCTTTAAATTATTGTCCGTATAACTGGCAAAACACAGATGCCCAGAGGGATTTAAGGCCTGCGCAATGTTGAGCAACAATGCTTTTAAATCCGAGATCCATTGCAATGCAGAACAAGACAACACCATGTCCAGAGACTGCGGCAGTGGCAAGGTTTCAATATTACCAATCCCCCACAAAAGCCGATCATCTTCCGGGAAATGCTGCTTCACTTCGGCATATAGATCATTTAAAAATAAATGATCAAAGCTGTAATACTGCATAAAAAGCCGGGTAAAAAACCCTGAACCGCAGCCAATTTCCAATACCCGTTGCAAATGTGGTTGTGCTACATGCTGCTGCATGAACTGCATCAACTCTGCCGCTACGGCACTTTGTACCAGCGCATGCTGCTCATAACTGAGATTTGCCTGAGCAAAACGCTGGGCAATCTGTTTGCTGTTCATCGCGGCAAATTCCTCAGCACCTGCAGACATGCGTCCAGCTCATCCGCAGAAATGTTCTGATTCAGGCAGATTCTGAGTCTGGAGGTGTTGGCAGGAACCGTTGGCGGACGTACTGGTAGCACATAAAATCCCTGCTGTTGCATAATTTCAGCCGCCTGAATGGTGCGTTTTGCCTCACCAATCAGTACCGGCACAATTTGCGAGGTTGACGGACAGTGATATCCCAAGTCTTGAATGCCCTGCTGACAGCGTACAGCCAATGCTGCCAAATGTACTCGTCCCGCCTGAAGCTGCTGTACCTTCTGAAAAATAAATCTAGTCCAGGCCATACATAGTGGCGGCTGGGCGGTACTAAAAATTAAAGGTCGCATGCTATTAATCAGATAGTCACGAATCACTGGCGCACAGACCAGATAACCACCAACTGAAGCCAAAGCCTTGCCAAAGGTACCGACCAGGAAATCAATCTGGTCCAATACTTGATACTGTTCTGCGCAGCCCAATCCACGTTCACCGCGCACACCAATTGCATGTGCCTCATCGACATAGAGCATGACTTTTGCAAACTGCTGTTTTAATGCCACCAAAGCAGCTAAATCTGTTTCATCCCCATCCATACTGAAAATTGATTCAGTTACCACAATGATGCGCTGGATAGATTCATCTGACTGATATTTTTCTAAAAACTGAGTCAAATGCTGCAGGTCATTATGGCGGTAACGCACATAGCCAGCTTTGGATAAACGAATCCCGTCGATAATACTGGCATGTACTAGTTTGTCAGCAATGATCATGGTTTTAGCATTACTGAGCGCAGGAAGAATCCCGATATTCATGTGATAACCACTATTAAACAGCAGTACTGAACTTCCAAAAGCCTGTGACATCTGTGCTTCAAGTTGTTCAAAATTGGGAAAGTTTCCCGTCAGTAAACGTGAAGAGCTTGAACTCATATGTCGCTCAGACATCGGCGTGAGGTCAAAAAATTCCTCACGTAGCGTTAAGTTGGATGCCAGACCTAAATAGTCGTTGGATGCCAAATTCAGCATCTCTTGACCATTGAGTTGCAATCGTGGCTGGCTAGAAATATTGGACTTAAACTGGCGATATTGCCCTTGCTGTTTCAAGTCATCTAGCTGCTGCTGGAAATGCTCAAGATGGTTCATGCTACTGTCTCTATCTGCTGAATCATCTCCCGCATATGCTTTAATAAAGTTTCAAGTTGCTGTGTTGAAATTACATATGGCGGCATGACATAGACCAGACGGCCAAAAGGACGAATCCAGACGCCACGGCATACACATTCAGCCTGAAAACGAGCCAAATCAACAGTTCGATGTAGCTCAACCACGCCAATTGCGCCGAGGACACGCACATCTTTGACTTGTGCCAAGGATTTTAAATCCAGTAAATATTGTTCTAGTGTACTTTCAATCTGTTGAATACGCGTCTGCCAGTCTTGAGCCAGTAACAGCTGGGTACTTTTCAATGCGACCGCGCAGGCCAACGGATTAGCCATAAAAGTTGGGCCATGCATAAACACACCCGCTTCACCACTTGAAATCGTCTCTGCTACATGGCGAGTGGTTAAGGTCGCTGACAGGGTCATATAACCACCAGTCAATGCCTTACCGATACACATAATGTCTGGTGTGACCTGAGCGTGTTCATAAGCAAATAGTTTTCCAGTGCGGCCAAAACCGGTGGCAATTTCATCTAAAATCAGCAGTACATCGTACTTTTCACACAACAACTTAGCTTGCTTTAAATATTCTGGATGATAGAAACGCATCCCCCCTGCACCTTGCACAATCGGCTCGATGATCATGGCAGCAATCTGCTGATGCTGCAGTGCCAGTATGCGCTCAAGTGGCTGTATATCTTCGGGTTGCCATGCCCCATCAAAACGGCTTTGAGGTGCCGGAACAAATAAACGGTTCGGCAAACTCGAACCAAAAATTTGATGCATACCAGTTACAGGATCACAAACCGACATGGCATTCCAGGTGTCGCCATGATAGCCAGAGCGTGTGGTAACAAAGTTAGTTTTTTGTGGTTGCTGACGTGCATTCCAATATTGCACAGCCATTTTCAACGCCACCTCAACCGCGACCGAGCCGGAATCGGCAAAGAAAATTTTATCCAGTTCAGGCGCCGTGATCTCGAGTAGCAGTTTAGACACATCAATCGCAGGCTGATGAGTCAAACCACCAAACATGATATGTGACATCGACTCTAATTGTTTTGTTACGGCCTGATTGAGTTCAGAATGATTATAACCGTGAATTGTGCACCACCAGGACGACATGCCATCAATCAGCTCGGTACCATCTTCAAGTTCAATGACTGCACCATGTGCAGCTTTAACTTTGTAACATGGCAAGGGTTGTGTCATGGAGGTATAAGGATGCCAAATATGCTGTTGATCAAAAGCGTCCTGCACAGAATTTACCCCAATTATTAAAACTAAAACTGATCTTAGCGCGTTAAATCTGAAAATGAAACGTCAAGAGCTACCAATCTCTTTTTGCTTAAGCCAGATCGGCTAAAAATTTTAAAATTGGCTCAACAAGTAACTTGGTATCAAAAAGGATGGCATCGTGCGTGCCCTGTATTTTTACCAAATTCAGATTTTGGGTTGTTAAAAACACAGATTCTTGACTAACTTTGTAAGGAACCAACATATCATTCTCGGAAAATATAAATAGCATCTTGACTGAATGATTTTTTAAGATATCCACTAGATTTAATTGCTGCAATAGATAAAGATGCTTAACCTGATAGTTTAAATCAATACTATTTAACTGTTGGTGCAATAATTTTGCACGTTCACGCGCTGCTGCGCCAGCTAAAGTGACCAAGGTACAGAAGCGCTGCATCCCGCGTTTTGGATCAGCCAGTATGGAGGATTTAAATTGTGTATATTGTTCAACTGGCATTGCCTGTGGCCATGCTTCGTTGGCCACGAAACAGGGATTTGACATACAGCAAATCACTGGCTTGGCAATTTTCAGTTGTTGCTGGATTTCATTAGCCAGCAAAAGTGCCAACTGTCCACCCAAAGACCATCCCATCAAGACATCAATAGAACTCGCCTGCCTGACTTTTTCGGCCAAAATACTTTCCACGTTAGGATCAAAAATATCCCATACTTCAACTTGATGCTGCTGCCGTAACTGTTCTACAAACGGGGTTAAGACCGCTGTTCCTAGCCCCCAACCCGTAATCATCAGTATCTTCATTTTGTCTGCTCCAATAAAAAGGGACCAATTCAAGTTGAAATGATCCCTGTTTGTTACACGATTAATTAAGCAGGTTGCATCGCATCTACAGCCAATTCTTTAGCTGTTTTCTTGGCAGCTTCAGCTTTTAAGCCTAATTTAGCAAACAAGACTTTGTCTTTACCTTCACCACTGTTCGGGGCAGTAAGCAATTTATCACCTGAAAATAATGAGTTAGCTCCAGCCATAAATGCCAGTGCCTGATCAGAGTCAGAGAGAGATTCACGACCTGCCGACAAGCGGATATAACTCTTCGGCATAATAATCCGTGCTACCGCAATAGTACGAATCCAGTCAATCACATCCAGTTTTTCAACATCGGCCAGTGGTGTGCCTTCAATAGGAACCAGCATATTTATGGGCACCGAACCCGGGTGAATCGGCATAGTCGCTAGTTCAAATAACAAACCGACTCGGTCTTGTACGCCTTCGCCCAAGCCGACAATACCGCCACTACAGACATTAATTCCGGCATTACGCACATGATCAAGCGTATTTAAGCGGTCATCAAAGCTACGTGTACTGATGACATTGGCATAATATTCACGTGAGGTATCAAGGTTGTGGTTGTAATAATCTAGCCCTGCATCTTTCAGACGTTCCGCCTGTGAGGCATTCAGCATCCCTAGGGTCATACAGGTTTCCATGCCCAGTTTCTTGACTTCCTGCACCAATTCCAGCACATACGGCATATCGCGTTCATGCGGGTTACGCCATGCTGCGCCCATGCAAAAACGGGTCGAACCGGAAGCTTTGGCCTGTTTGGCTTCAGCAATCGCCTTTTGTACTTCTACGCGTTTTTCAATTTCCAGATCAGTATCATAATGTGCAGATTGCGAACAGTATTTACAATCTTCCGGACAACGGCCCGTTTTAATTGAAAGCAGAGTACTGACCTGAACAGTATTCGGTTCAAAGTTTTGGCGATGAATTTGCTGTGCCTGAAACAGTAAATCCATTAAAGGCAAGTCATAAATTTCTTGTATTTCGGCACGTGACCAATCATTACGGATCATCTTGTCTGCATCATCTAAAATTCCATTGAGTAAATCATACGCTGTTTTTTTTATTTTTCTTTAGCGTTTTCTTTCATATTCATTGCCTGCTTAAAATAGCTTTAGTGTATCAAGCTATTTTGAAAGCTTATTTAACTCGAATCCTGCTTAAGCCGATGATTCCTTAATTTGAATTGTTGGCTTATTTTGATGAGTGAGTTGATATGCATATAGTGAGGTGTAAATTCCACTCAGAAACCCATGAAGACTACGTGCTTTACTCGTCACTAAATTGTATTGCCCCTTCAATAAACTGAATAATGTTTCTATCTTATTGCGTTGTCTTAGGTGATATTCATCTGATGCACAAAGTTGAATAGCCTGCATATTCTTTCGATGATAAATAATTAAATCAATACCTTGATGTTTCAATCTAATTTTTAATTCTTGGCTGATGTAACCTCGATCCCCGTAAAGTTTTGCTTCTACACCAGCAACCAATTGCTCAACCATTTTTATGTCAGCAACATGTCCATTCGATAAAGCAGAACAGGCAATTTCACCAAATTGATTCATCGCAATATGTAATTTATAGCCATAAAACCAGCCCATTGAGCTTCTACCACGTGATGCAATTTGGACTAATGATTTATGATGCTGAATACGTTGAGTTTTACAAACTGGCAGAGTTGTTGAATCAATCCATAAATATTGTGTACCTTGGCCTTTCATCAGTGCCACATGTAAAGCGTGTAAAGCTAATTCATGCATACCCAATTGGCTCAAGCCAATGTGAAAGCCCAGCAAGCGGCAAAAAAACCGAATGTTTTTGCTTTTGGCGAATATAGTCTGGATCAAAATGAAAACTGGATTGTCGGAGTTGCCGCACGCTATAACCTGTTTTCCGGGATCGATAAAAACAAGAATATTCAGGCTGCCGAACTCAAACGCTCTGCTACAGAATTACTCACTGCACGCACCCAGCAAGAAATTGAAAATCTGATTTATAAATCTTATAGCGAAGCACTCAGTGCACAGCAAAGTGATGCACTTCTGGCACAAAACTTGAAAGCCGCACAGGAAAATTTACGCATCCAAGAATTGTCTTTTAAAGAAGATATGGGCACCGCCACACAGGTCATCGATGCACAAAATATGCTGAGCGGACTACGAGCTGAAACTGCCTTGAATGCCTACAAATATGTGATGTCACTGGCCACCCTATTACAAAGCCATGGCTCGATTACAGAATTTCCGAACTACATTCAACATACCAATACCCACTATAGATGCTAAAACTCTTCAAATACGAGCAGTTCAGCTCACAACGAATAATGTGAGTGATTCACGAATCCTTGGGGAGTTACTTGATCAAATTCCGTTGGATGAACAGATTGATTCAGTTTATACAGACGAGGCTTATAACACCAAGCAATGCCGTCAAGTCATTGCAGACCGGTAAGCATATGCGGTGATTCCACCTAGAAAAATGCGAAACCATGGAAAGATACAAAGAGTAGCTCGCTAGAACGAAATGAATTACTTCGAACAGTTAAACGTTTAGGCAGGACACTATGGAAAAAATGGTCAGGCTATCATCGGCGAAGTTTGGTCAAAACCAAAATGTATTGCATTAAATTATTAGGCGATAAATTAACGGAATTAGGTCGACCTCATACCCAAGTTGTCACTTGAATTCGAGTAACTTAGAAAAGATCTATCTCTGAAGCCTTTATGCAACAAAGTCACTCCAGATTGAGGATTTGAAAATTTATAGTGCAGTATATAAACAAATTGGTTCAGGAGCACAAAAGTAAGGTAATAACATCTTTTTTTAACAGTGATATTTTATTGTTCCCTACTCCTTACATTAAACTTTTATTTGTAGATTTACCTATCATTAACTCATTTTTCATTTGGATTTCCTATTATATTGAGATTGCTTTAAGAGATATTAAACAATAATATTACTGATAATCATTATCATTTACATTAACTAAAATGTTTTATACCGTTCCTCCATCATTTAAGCTTTCTCTTCTTAGTCTTGCAATTTTAGTGTCCCAGCAATGTTTTGCCGATGATACTCAGCAATTACCGACGATTACAGTTACAGCGGAATCAGAACAGAGTGAGCTCAGCTCCGAACAGAGTAAGGCTTATATCATCCAAAATTCGTCAACCGCCTCAAAACTGAATATTCCACTCAAGGAAACGCCGCAAACAGTCAATGTCATCACTCGCCAGCAACTGGATGACTTTGCCTTAGATAATACCCGGGAAGTACTGCGTAATGCCCCTGGCATTATTGTCAACAATCAGGAAACGGAACGGAGCTCCTACCTTGCCCGAGGTTTCGAGATTTCGAATGTTTTAGTGGATGGCGTTGGTATTCCACTCGAAGGCTATAATTATAATAATGATAATCCGGACAGTTTTTTGTTTGACCGTATCGAAGTGGTGAAAGGCGCAAATGCCTTAAATAATGGAATTGGCGATCCTGGTGCAACCATTAACATGATTCGCAAACGCCCTACTCAGGAACTTCAGGCAGCCTTGAATGCCAGTTACGGTTCATGGAATACGCAGCGCTATGAAGCAGATATATCCTCTCCTCTCACCCAGGATGGAAAAATCAGAGGCCGTGTATTTGGCTATAAACAGAATGGTGACAGTTATCTGGATCGTTATGAACTGAAAAAGAACGGCATAGGTGCTGTTGTGGAGGCAGATGTAACTGACACAACCCTATTGACCGCAGGCTATACTGAAAGCAATCATAAGCCGAATGGTGTGAATTGGGGTTCTAATCCACTGATCAATACCGAAGGTGAGCAGCTCAGTTACTCACGGAATTATAATTACAGCCCAAGCTGGACCTATTGGGATAGCAATATTAAAAGTTACTTTGCCGAGCTTGAACGAAAACTGGCAGGCGACTGGACAGCCAAACTGACTTATGATGAAAAACGCACACAACGTGATTCAAAGCTCTTGTTTCTGTCTGGAAAACCTGGCGCAAATGGCACTTCAGGTATCTTCCTCTACCCAGGCATGTATATTGATGATAATACAGAACAACAAGCCAGCCTGAGTTTTAGCGGCACCTATCCGCTTTGGGGACAACACCATGAAGCCTCATTGGGCTATGTCTGGGCCAAGAATAGTCTGGATGAATTGGGTTATGCTGGCAGCTTTGTCAATCCGCTGACCACAGATTTAGCCAGCTTTACACCAGAAGAACCAAGCTGGGATCTATCGAAAACCAGTGGGGAAATGCATATCCGGCAGAAGAACCAGAGCCTTTATGCTGCGACCCGACTGCATCTGAATGATGATCTGAAACTGCTTTTAGGTGCGAACTATGTTCAGGCTGAAAGCAGTGGTAGCAGTTATGGGACCGACACCATTTATGATGAAGATAAAGTTTTACCCTATGCCGGTTTGACCTATAACTTTAGCCCTGAATATACAGGTTACCTGAGTTATACCTCGATTTTCCGTCCGCAAACCACCAAAGCAGATGATGGCAGCATTAACAAGCCGATCGAAGGTGAAAGCTATGAAGTCGGAGTCAAAGGTTCTTGGCTAGATGACAAGCTTACCGCCACCATGGCCGTGTTTAGAACGGAGCAAAGTAATTATCCGCTTCGTGATTCTGATGGTATTCCGACTTTACGCAAGACTCAGGTTAGTGACTTGCGTTCCCAAGGCTACGAGTTCGGCTTGGCGGGACAACTGAGCGACCATTTAAACTTAAGCTTTGGTTATACCCAGTTTAGCCTGAAAGATCTGATCAATGGCGGTGATGCGCGTACCTTCAATCCAACCCAGTCTTTTAATCTTTTAACTACCTATCAGGTGCCGCAACTTCCAAAACTGAAACTGGGCCTTGGTGTGCAGTGGCAAGATCAGACCTATCTAGATGTGCCTGAAGCAACCGCCAATGGAGTGATTACCCAGAAAGCTGGAATCATTGAGCAGGATGCTTATGCGCTCGTGAACTTAATGGCCAGCTATGAGCTGAATGAGCATATGACCTTGCAAGCCAATGGTAATAACCTGACCAATGAAAAATATCTGTTCAATTTTCCGAATCAGCAAGGTTTTTATGGTGCACCAGCAAATTACAGCGTTGCTGTGAAATTTAAATACTGATTTTCAAACTTAGCTTTGACGACATGTTCAGGGCTAAATCATCACTACATACACAAAAACAGGTAAAACAAATGAAAAAAATGATCGCTCTGACCCTCGGACTGTCTATGACACTTTCAGCTCAGGCGCATATGCTTTGGCTGGAACGTGGCACAAATCAGCAGACTCATGCGTTCTTTGGTGAATATAGTGAACAGCTTAAAGAAACGCAGCAAGGTGCCTTGAAGTCTTTTAATCAAGCAAAGGCCGTTCAGTCTAGAAAAAGCTTTAGTCCTCAAATGCAACAAGATCATTTGCTTTATGCGACCCAAGGCCAGACAGATGTCCAGCTCAGTCATGAATTGATCTATGGAGAATCATTGTTGAGCTATCATGCCAAATCCGGCAGACAAAACTTGAAAGCAGAGTCAGAACTAGATATTGTCCCGACTCAGATCAACAGCAATACATTTACGGTACTGTATCAGGGTAAAGCTGCTGCGGATGTTGAAGTCACAGTCTTTTCCCCGCAATTCTGGCTAAAAAAATACACTACCAACGGCCAAGGCCAGATTACGATCGCCACGCCATGGAAAGGTCAATATGTCATTGAAGTTGGCAAAGAAGCAGACAAGGCAGGAAAATTGAATCAGCAGGCCTATAAAAAACAGTATCTGGTAACGACTTTAAGTTTTGTTTATTAAGTTTTTAGATTTTCATCAGTATAGATTTATTCAAGGCCAAATATGATGTCTATTGTAGTGCAGCCACTTGCCATTCTCTATCGCTTAGGCATGACCTTTGGCATTGGCTACTTGTGCAGTTATTTAATCGCACTCGATCTGGCTTACTTTTTACAAGCTTATTTGCCTAAAGCTGAGTCTGTCTATTTGGCTGCATTTACTGCCCTGATTTTTTATGTTTGTTTTGTGATTGGAATCTTCTGTATCCAAAGTTTAAAAAAGCTTTCTATCTATAGCCTGATTCCTTTACTTATTTTATTTCTCTTCTCCCGCTTCATAGGTTAAACCATGCATAAATCTGTCCGTCAATCCATGGCATGTTTACATTCATGGCTGGGTTTAAGCTTTGGCTGGTTACTCTTTGCGATCTTTTTAACAGGCGCGGTCACCTATTACCGACATGAAATCAGTCTATGGATGCAGCCTGAATTTGCCACAATGCAAGTCAATCAGGAAACTGCCTTAAAATCTGCTTACAGCTATTTACAGCAGCATGCACCGGACGCCCAAAACTGGTATATCGTAGTCGCCAATCAAGACTCACCGGTGAATAAAGTCTACTGGCAAAAAGCGGATGGTGGCTATGAAGTCAAAACCCTGAATGCTTCGACAGGAAAAGAATTACAGCTTTCAGCCACACAAGGGGGAGATTTTTTCTATAATTTTCATTTTCAGCTCTATGGTATGCCCTACACCATCGGTCGCCTCATTGTGACGGTCGCTGCCTTTATCATGTTATTGACTCTGATTTCAGGAATCATTACCCATAAAAAAATCCTGACAGACTTTTTTACCTTAAGAGCATTTAAGGGGCAGCGCTCCTATCTGGATTTTCATAATGTCAGTTCAGTGATTGCCCTGCCGTTCTTTTTGACCATGACATTTACCGGGCTGGCGATTTTCTTTTATATCGTGCTGCCTTCCGGTATGAAAAAGCTTTATCCAGACAATCCCTTTCAATATTTTGAAGAAATTCGCACAATCAATACATCAGCCACCCCCTCAGTTCCTGTGAAAACCCAGATGCTGCCAATTCAACATTTTATCACCACGGCACAGCAACACTGGGGATATGCGGAATTTGACAATATCACGGTCAAGCAGCCCAATACCCAGCTGGCACAAATAACATTAACCCAACTCCAAGATCATTCCATTACCCGAAATCAGGCACAGCTTATTTTAAATGCAGCTACCGGAAAATTGCTTGAAAGTACACGCAATGAAAGTGCAATTGCCACACTCAATGCCGGCATGTATGGTTTGCATATGGCACGTTTTGCTGAACCTGCTTTACGTTTAGGATTGTTTTTCTCTGGCATATTGGGCTGCACCATGATTGCCTCCGGTCTGCTGCTGTGGAGTCTGAAACGCCAGATGCAGAAAAAATCAGCGCGGTTTCATCTCGGACATTATTTGGTGAACCGCTTGAATATCACCATGATACTTGGCTTGCCGATTGCCATGCTGGCTTATCTCTATGCGAATCGTTTTATCAGCATCCCTGTAGGTGCACCAAATTATGAGATTTATAGTTTTTTCAGTATTTGGCTCGGCAGTTTCATTCTGGCATGTTTAACACCGCAGCAATATTTATGGAAAATTCAGCTTAAAATCCTGATTGGTACTGCCTTTATAATTCCCCTGATTGATATTTATTATTTAGTTTCCCAGCAATATGTTGATTCTTTTGCGACTTATTGGCCTTTTTTGCGTATTGATCTGATGTTATGGACCTTGGCACTTCTCGCCCTATTGTTACACCAGAAAATTACGCCCATTCAGCAAAAGGCTATTAAGAAAATCCAGACCAAACTGAAAGCCGTACAGCAGGAGTCTTCCATATGATATGGATCGCAATCATGGGGCTTTTATGGCTAAGCTGTTTTGGTTTTTATGCGGTGAGTGAAAAGCAGATCCTAAAAACCCGAAAATCTCGGTACGCTTTTTTAGCGAATTTTCCTACGTACACTAAGTTCGCTGCAGGTATTTTCTTATTCGTCGTAATGGTTTTATTACGGACCCGGTTTAGCTACAGTATTAGCTTTGTGGCTCTATGGGTATTTCTAAGCCCTGTACTTTTTATCTTTATCTTAAAAATGAATAAAGCATTTTAGTATTTATTTAAAATCAGAAAGTAGTAAACAGCCTAGTGCGCTACTTACATGCCCTCTATTGAACCAATCTACCCAGTATCTGCTAAACCTTGGCAACCTACTTTTAAATATTTCAGATTCATTATTTTGGCTAGAATCAGAAATTTAAATTGGTAGGTATTTGGTAGGTAGGATTCTTTTTAACTTCATCCAATACTTATATTACGGTGAGGGTCACCGATAAAATAATCAATGAATGGTAGAAGGAATCACGCCATGGCTTTTAAAAATATTTCAGATCAAACTAACGGTTTTTATATTCCCTGTGTTTCACTTTTTGGTCCGGGCTGTGCTAAAGAAATCGGGATCAAAGCACAAAATTTAGGCGCCAAGAAAGCACTGATTGTAACTGATGCTGGCCTGTTTAAATTTGGTGTTGCAGATGATATTGCAGATTATTTGAAAGAGGCAGGTGTTGACAGTTATATTTTCCCAGGTGCGGAACCCAATCCAACTGATATTAACGTGCATCATGGAGTTGAAGCTTATAATGAAAATGCCTGTGATTTTATTGTATCGTTAGGTGGGGGCTCATCACATGACTGTGCCAAAGGCATCGGTCTGGTCACTGCAGGTGGCGGACATATCCGTGATTATGAAGGGATTGATAAAAGTACCGTTCCGATGACACCACTGATTGCAATCAATACCACGGCAGGGACGGCTTCGGAGATGACACGTTTCTGTATCATTACCAATACCGATACCCATGTGAAAATGGCGATTGTAGATTGGCGTTGCACACCACTCATTGCGATTGATGACCCTAAACTGATGTTGGCCAAACCTGCCGGCCTGACTGCGGCAACAGGGATGGATGCTCTGACACATGCGGTCGAGGCCTATGTATCTACGGCTGCTAATCCCATCACTGATGCCTGTGCAGAAAAGGCGATCACCATGATCAGTGAATGGCTCAGTCCCGCAGTGGCGAATGGGGATAATCTAGAAGCACGGGATGCCATGAGCTATGCTCAATATCTTGCCGGAATGGCCTTTAATAACGCCTCTTTAGGATATGTGCATGCGATGGCACATCAGCTCGGAGGCTTCTACAACTTGCCGCATGGTGTTTGTAATGCAATTCTGCTCCCCCATGTTTGTGAATTTAACCTGATTGCTTGTCCTGAACGTTATGCCAAAATTGCCCAATTGATGGGGGTGAATACAGAAGGCTTAACCGTAACTGAAGCAGCTTATGAAGCGATTGGCGCCATTCGTCAGCTTTCGGCTTCAATTGGTATTCCATCTGGGCTGACGGAATTGAATGTAAAAGAAGCTGACTTGGCCATCATGGCGGAAAATGCACAAAAAGATGCCTGCATGTTGACCAATCCACGTAAAGCCAACCATGCCCAAGTGGTAGATATTTTTAAAGCGGCGATGTAGTACCTCAATGTAAGTATTCTCTCCAAGTATCTGACTTACATTTTTAACAGCCCCTGTTTCACTTCCTGAGGAAGTGTGCCAAGAGCAGACATGCATTTTCCTGTTCCTGGCTGATCCTTTTGCCTTCATAAGAGGATAAAAGCGGGGGGTGTTTCTTTTTTATGAAGTCCCCTTCATTATTAATATCGACATTAATCCCATGGTAGAAAAATGCCACTATTTTTTTAGCCCGTTCTAGCCATAAATAAAATTTCATAGCGTATTATCTTACGATTATATTTGATCCCTGAGGAATAAACTGCGCGTCCTTCAAATGACATGAAGGTGAGCGTAGCTGATATCAAGCATCTAGGCAAACAGCAAACTGGGTAGCCACTGATAAAAATTTTAGGATCAGGTTCAGTCTAAATTAATAAGTAAACTCACAGTAAGCAAGGATAATACTTAATATTCCAGAATATTCCTATTTTAACTGTTTAGCTTTGTACCGACAGTTACATCAGCTTTAAAGATTTTTATATTTTAACAGAGTCTGATGAACGGGATGGTTTTTGGGCATCAGTTCAATCAGGCGTTCTACAGCATCAATCGCTTCAGGAAAATGTGCCACATGTTTCAGCAAGACATCGGTTTCATTAGCCTTGAAAATGGCATCGCTCAGGCGTGATTCCAGACAATCTCTCCAAGCGCATAGAAATGGACTTTCTGTTTTGGCCAGAAATACGCCGGTACATAATTTCAAGGCTGAATCGATATACCCAGCATCTAAAGATTGCTCTGTCATTAAAAAATCAGCCTCTACATGCGCCAATAAACGATAGGGTCTGGAACCCAGCATACCACCTAATAAATCGCGTAATTGTGACATTTCTGCTTTTAAAGTACCCATACTGACCTTGCGCTCGCCATATAAGGCTTGATGCAATGTATCTAGACTCAGACCCTGCGGACATAAGGCTAGAATGGTCAGAATTTCAATCTGTCGAGGAGTCAGAACCAGCATCTTGCCATTAAACAGCACTTGAGGTACTGAAAAAGCTCGAATAAACAGGCGCTGCTTCTGGCATTCTAGTAGAGCCGACTGGATGATCGTAGCACAGCGCTCCGCAGCTAGTAGTGCTAAACTGTTATGCTTTGGCCAGGTAGTCGACAGATCAATGACACCTAAGACCTGTTTTGAATAGGGATCAATAATCGGGGCAGCGTAACAAACCCAATCATGAATGGAGGACATGTAATGTTCACTGGAAAAGACACAGCTGGATTGTTGAGTTTTTAAGGATAATGCCAATGCATTGGTTCCGACTAGCTCTTCGCGCCATTGCCCACCTTCAATAAAATGTACACTTTCTGCGGCACTTTGCATTTGTGGGCTAGAAGCTGCCCAAATGATGGTGCTGCCGATATCTCCGACCGCCAGCACCATAGAAGATTGCTCGGCAATATGTTTTAAATCCTGAGCACAATGTTGCAGGGCTTGGGCTAAAGTTGAGGAAGAAGTGGTCTTTTTTAAATCCGTCAGCGGTGCTGCTAAACGATTCTTCGGGATTTCAGCCGAGGATGAACGTTGCCAGGAGCTGGCAATACTCTGTCCCAGCTGTTCTGCATGTAAGGGAGACAAACTGCTGTTTTGCCGAAGCTGATCAGTATTGTGCCTTTTTTCCATCAAATCTTGTTTTGTCATCATTCCTTATTCTCACAACAATTCATGATTTACATCCGCTGTAATCGTTATTTTTTTAAAATGGATGAAAATATCGTGAACATGCTAGCCCCAACCTTTTTCCAACCTTATACCAGTTATATTAATCAAATAAGGTACAGAAGTACCTTATACCAAAGCTGTAGAAGCGGTTTTGCCATACGAAAATAAGCAAAGGAAATAAATATGCGTTACGTCGATCCTAATCAACCTGATTCAAAAGTTCATTTTAAAGCACAATACGAGAATTTTATTGGCGGCGAATGGGTCGCTCCGGTCAAAGGTGAATACTTTGACAACATCTCTCCGGTAGATGGCAAAGTCTTTACCAAGGTTCCGCGTTCTTCTGTAGAAGACATTGAATTGGCCCTGGATGCAGCGCACAAAGCCAAAGAACAATGGAACAGAGCATCGCCGACCACCCGCTCCAATATTCTGTTGAAAATTGCCGATCGTCTGGAACAAAATCTGGAACTGCTGGCAGTGGCAGAAACCTGGGATAACGGCAAACCGATCCGTGAAACGCTGGCTGCCGATATTCCGCTGGCTATTGACCATTTCCGTTATTTTGCCGGCTGTATTCGTGCGCAGGAAGGCGGCATTTCCGAAATTGATGAAGATACGATTGCTTATCATTTTCATGAGCCGTTGGGCGTCGTGGGTCAGATTATCCCGTGGAACTTTCCGATTCTGATGGCTGTCTGGAAACTGGCACCTGCCCTGGCTGCGGGCAACTGCATTGTGTTGAAACCTGCAGAACAGACTCCGGTCAGCATTCTGGTGCTGGCTGAACTGATTCAGGATATTTTGCCACCGGGCGTGTTGAACATCGTCAATGGCTACGGGGTCGAAGTCGGCCGTCCACTGGCGACCAATCCCCGTATTTCCAAGATTGCCTTTACCGGTTCCACCGCAGTGGGTCAGATGATCATGCAATATGCGACTGAAAATATTATTCCGGTGACTCTGGAACTTGGCGGTAAATCACCAAACTTGTTCTTTGCCGACATTATGGATCAGGAAGACGATTATCTGGACAAAGCGCTGGAAGGTTTTGCCATGTTTGCCCTGAACCAGGGTGAAATCTGCACCTGTCCATCGCGTGCGCTGATCCAGGAAAGTATTGCTGACGAATTTCTGGCGCGTGCCGTTGAACGGGTGAAACGGATTAAAACCGGGCATCCGCTGGATACTGACACCATGATTGGCGCGCAAGCCTCACAGGAACAGCAGGACAAGATTCTGGGCTGTATTGCCACTGGTCGTGAAGAAGGCGCACAGATCCTGACTGGTGGTGAAGCACGTCAGGAAGTGGGTCAAGGTTTCTATATTGAGCCGACTATCTTTAAAGGCACCAATGACATGAAGACCTTCCAGGATGAAATCTTCGGGCCTGTATTGGCTGTGACCACCTTTAAAGACTTTGATGATGCGATCAAGATCGCCAATGATACGATTTATGGACTCGGTGCCGGTGTCTGGTCACGCTCAGCGCATACCTCTTACCGTGCAGGCCGTGCTATTCAGGCAGGTCGGGTCTGGACTAACTGTTATCACATCTACCCTGCCCATGCGGCTTTCGGTGGTTATAAAAAATCAGGGATTGGGCGTGAGAATCATAGAATGATGCTGGATCATTATCAGCAGACTAAAAACTTGCTAGTCAGCTATTCGACCAAACCAGCCGGGTTCTTTTAAGAAGTGAAATACATTCAAAGCGAACTTCGGTTCGCTTTGAATGTATGGTAGCTAGCTTTCACAAAATATCAGCAACATCTTCAAGCTGCGGCCAATTCAAATAAAGTTTTTAGTCTATAAATACTTTTTTTAAAGGAAAGAGCATCACCTCAAATTTCTATTTGCAATAGTGTCATTTCAAGATAATTTCACTCTATAAAGATTTCGCCACATTCTCCAGCCATTGAGTGCCAGAAGAATAAAAATAAAATAAAGCACGGCGGTTAAATACAATGACTTATAGCTATACATGCCGACATAAATCACATCTAACACACACCATAATCCCCAGCTTTCAATATATTTTTTTGCCGCCCAATAACTTGCCACCAAGCTAAAAGAAGCCAACATGGAATCCAACCAAGGGAGTGATGCTGTGGTGAAATGAGCAAATAAGGCGCCAATCACCAGACCGGCGACAATACCCACAATCAGGCTATATACCCAGATTTTTTTATTCAAATAGCCAATCTGCACGGTGATAGCCTGGTCATGATTTTTCTTCGACCAGCTATACCAGCCATACAGTTGCATCAAGATAAATACGGCTTGTAATGCTGCGTCTGCAAATAAATTGACACGATAAAAAATAATCATATATAAAAATACAGCGACAATATTCACCAACCAGCAGACTTTATATTGTTTGGAGGTCAGCCAGACACCTAAAACGTTTAAAATGAACGCTGCAATTTCTATATTTTCCATAACAATATAACCTGATTAAGCAGCCAATTTAGAAGTTCAGATTGAATGACAAGGTTGCTGTACGCGGCGAACCCAAGAATAAATAATCGTCACCCAAAAATTCACCTGCATCACGCCAGTATTTCTTGTTGAACAGATTATTAATATTCAAGCGTAGCAATGCATCGGTCGTATTTAGTTTAAATTGATAAGCAGCGCCTAAATCAACCACACTATAACCTGCGACTTTCGCAGCACCCTCTTTGTTGGCATATTTGCTGGAACTGTATTGACCACCTGCCAGAACAGTGAAACCTGCAATGCTCGGTACGTTATAGCGAAGATGTGTTGCGAAACGAACTTTTGGCACGTTTTGCGCCTGATGATTGCCATATTCAACCGCTTCTACATTTTCTAAACGGGCTTTAGTCAAGGCTAAAGATGAAGTTAAGGCCAGATGATCGGTTAATGCACCATTCAGTCCGAGCTCCAGACCCTGACTATGTTGTTCGCCTTCCGCAACAAAATAGCGAAGTCCTGAAATCGGCTTGCTATATTGGTTGTCTTGGCGTAAATCAAATAGCGAGGCAGTCAATAAAAACTGCTTGATCTGTTGTTTTAGGCCAATTTCATATTGCTCTGAATAGATCGGCGCTAGAGTTTCAGCCGCATTCTCTGCAAACAAAGGTGCTGTCTTTCCATCTGACAAGCCTTTCGCATACGAGGCATAGACGGTAGTCGATTCCAAGGGGCTATAGCTGATCGCAAATTGCGGTAAAAATTTGCCTAAATCGGTATCGCGTACTTTTACCTGACCTTCACCATAAGCTTGCTCATCAAGCTCAATCCATTTTCCGCCAATCAAAGTAGACCACTGTTTATTCCATTCAATACGGTCTAATGCTGTAAATGCAGTTTGTTTACTTTTAAGTACTTGATATTTTGGTCCAGCATTCGCTGTTACTGGGGAAAAATCTATGGTTTCTGTATAAATATTACCTACACCAATCCATTTCCATTCATTGACACCAGCAAAACGATCTCGCGATTTATTGGTTTGTGTAATATCAAAATGTAGATAATGTTGCGCCCAATTGGTATCAATCACCCCATCTAGTTTGACTTTAAATTGGTTGGTTTTAAAGGTTTCATCTGGATTCTGATAATCGTAAATATCATACTCGCCAGCTTTACCAAACGTGTTACAGGAATACTCTTCCAGACAGCCTTCCCGATAATAACCATAAGCAAAGCTTGAATAGTCATCAACTCTGGATTTACTGTGGGCTGCGACGAGTCCCAAGTTCCAGTCATCATTCAATGCATAGCTATATTTTAAACTGCTATTCAGACTATCGATCGTGACCGGTTTGCCCCAAGTCTGATAACCCAGCAATCGGTCCCATTTCACATTTTCTGGGACTTTACCATCCAGTAATTGATAACCTGGCACTGATTTTTGTTCGGAACGCTGTGCTTCAAGATCAAATTCTAATTTGGATTGCTCAGATGTTTTCCAATCTAAGGCCAATGCCGCTAGATAGCGTTCACCATCGACATGATCGACATAAGACTCCATCTGTTCATTCACCAGATTGATGCGATATCCGAATTGTTGCTCATCACCCAAAAAACCACCGAGATCAGTTGCCACTGAAAACTGGCCGTGTTGATCGGCCGAGAATGTCAGTGCCTGAATATCTTTCGGTCGCTTGGTGACATAATTCACAACCCCACCCGGGGTCGACATCCCACTTTGAATCGCGGACATGCCTTTTAAAATTTCCACACGTTCTTTATTTTCAAGTGCGACGTTTTGTTCACCACGAATCACATTGCCATTAATGAGGTAGCTAGATGCCAAATCGAGTGCAAAGCCACGAGAGACAAAGTTTGGATAATAGCCAATTGCGGCATAGCCATCACCGATGGCTGCATCATTTTTTATAACATCACTCAGTACACGTGCATGCTGTTCCGCGATGAGATCTGCTGTGATGACAGAGACAGATGCAGGGATTTTTTGAAGACTGTCCGTAGCAAAACCCTCAACATTCACTTTGGTACTTGAGTAAGGGATGCTTTGATCGGCTTTGATGACAATCGTGTCAAGCTGTCGAACATCATCTTCAGCATAAGTCAGCGGGGCTAAACACAGCTGCGACAGAATGATCATATTTAAAGATCGAGTTAATACATTCTGTTTGAGTTGACGAGTGTTCATACGAAACCTTATATCTGTGAAGTGGGTGATGATGCTGGGTTTAGAGAGAGCATTGAGAAGATTGCAATTCATCTTGAATGAGCCGGGTTAAGGTCTGGGTAAATTGTTGACCTTGTTCGCCAAAGAACCAGTCCACATGACCGATAATCCAGTCGTAATAAGCAGCATCTGCATGTTGCTGGTTTTGAGTAATCCCAACAAAATACTCAAGCTCTGAAAAAGCGAAATCCAAATGCACGATTTTCAGTAGTTCTGGCAAAATACTAAAATCTTCTTGTGGATGTACTTCAGAAAAATAAGCATATAGAAAGGCGGTTAAACCAGCTTCATCAATCTGAATATGTGGGCTCTGCTCTAATTCCAACCAATCAATGAAATTACGTTCAATCGTCACAGCCAGATCATAAAGTGCAGAGTTTCGGTCAGATAAACCAAAATCAATTACGGCAGTAATTTCAGCTTTGGCATCCGGCGCTGACCAAAACAGATTAGAAGCGTGTAAATCGTTATGGGTCCAAATTTTGCTTGCCTGTTGCAATACAGGCTGAATACGCTGGTGAACCTGTAAGATTCGATCTAAAAAGTAAGGATCTAAATTTTTATCGGCAAAATAACGGCTTAATTCTGAACTGTTTGCAATGCGCTGTTGAATGGCTGTAATGATATTTTCACTGTCTAAAAGCTGCTGATTGGAAACCAAATAAGATGCTGATCTGCCCTGCTGTTCGGGAAAATCCTGCATGGCCATATGTAACTTTGCCAGCAATTGCCCCGCTTTCGCAGCATGTTCAGCATAGAAAAAAGGTTTCCAGGATTGCTGATCTGCATACAGATCTAAGCCGACTGCTTTTGCATAGACTTCATAGGTCCAGTCACCTAGCTCTAAAGCGGTCAGACCTTGATTTGAGCTAATCAATGCTGCAACAGGAATTTCTTTGCTAGCTAAATGCTGAAGAACGGCATGCTCCTGTAAAATATCGCGGGCACGACGAAAGGAACAATGGCTGCGCTTAATCAAATACTGATGCGCGACTGCTTCATCCCTGATCACAAAATCCTGCTCCACCTTGACCAGAGCCGCAGATGAAAATGGCCGGGGACTATACCACAAAATCTCAAAATGACCTTGTAAACAGGAATATTGCTGCTGCAGACTTTGTAATTCTGGATCAGAAATATGTGCCCAGTCTTTATTTTCCCAGGCATTGCCCATACCATGACCTAAATCATTAGTAATTATGGTCATCATCACTATTCCTGAGCTAGATCATTATCTAATAATGGAAAATCATCGTTTAGGCGAACAAGCAAACAGTATTTTTAAATACATTTAATATTGAAGACACGCCCTAAAATTAAGTGGTACATACCAGTATTAAATTGAAGGCAAGTTTAGCCTTATAAATATAAAAATAGAATAGATCTCTCGCATAAATCAGAAAATGATCTTCTTTTTGGTTAATATTCGAACTCCAGATTTCTTAGCATTCGCGCATAATCTGCGGATGAAATACATCAATTCAAACAAGCTTTCTGATCCTCAGTTCAAGCGATAACATAGTTTTGAAATGCACCGTAATTCATTTTCATGACTTCACTAAGTAGCTCTTTAAATCCATGTTCCTCAGCAGCAAATTCTACCAGTGATTCATTGTTCAGATCAGTAACACATGCCATGGTCGAAATGACCTGTACACTATGAGCTTTGAATTCGCCCAGGTATATTTTGTTGAATTACGTTTTTTTTATTAAGATATTTAAGGGAAAATTCTCACGGAAAAAATGTTTTTTATCACTGAACCATATACAAGTAGCTAAATTATCCTGCAATTTTTCAACCATCATTGGATGACTACCGTAAACTAGGTAAACAATATCACCAATATAGATATTATTCATCTTTAGTCAGCCAAGTATAAGATCAAAATTCTGAAACTTCTGATAAATAAATTAATGCCATCAATTGAGGACTTTTTTTAAACTGAGAAAGCGTTTATAAAGTCCAATTAAGTCCTTGTCCCATTTCATAAATAATGAGTATTAATGCAATTACCATTAGTAAAATCACAATGGCTTCGACCTTAGTGAGCATCTTAAATTCTCCACCTTTCATCTTTTATATAATAAACAAAGTGAACAATAAGTAACAATAAGGTTACAAAAAAATTACTAGATGTTACAAAAACAGGGCTGGTAAAGAAAAATCTCTCAGAGGAGGTGCTAATTCTTTTCAAACTTAACCTTATGTACTGGGCGATGTCCTGTATAAGACTCATGACATACTGCGATTAATCAACACCACCTTCTTCTTCTAAACTTAATAAGAAAGTATGGACACCCTGCATGTCATTTAACTCAATATTATTGCCGATCCATTTCATCGTAGTTGGTTTCATATTGTTTATGTCTTCTTGGATTTTATTGTAGGGGGGATTACCGCAGTTGACCATTGCTATGCTCTTTTTATAATTTGCCATTAAATTATCTTCGCTATAAAAGATTTTTAAGAAAATCAGAATGCCGGTCAGTTAAGAAATTGACTGGCATTTTCTTGGGTATTTCTGTGGTGTCCCTTTCACAACTCGTGGGCAACTCCTCACTCCCCTCTCAGGCAAAACATATCTCTTAGATTTTTCCAGTAAACTTTCTAAATGTTTAGGTAAATTACCTGCGGAGTCTAAAGAGTCGAATCTTAATATATTCAGAATGCCAATAGATGCAATATGAAAGCTGATTCTCAAAGGACTGAATTTTGCACGTTGAGCCATATGTTTCATTTGTCTTCTTAGAATATTGTAGGCAATAAAGCCCCCCATAATTATTGACAAACTAAATCAGGTTGCTTGTTCCTCAAATGCTTGCCCTCCTGTAAATCACTTTTGATTTCTGGGTAACACATTTCTATTTCCCAGCGCTGAGCATAAAGCTTCGCCAAGCCTATCAGTGGCTATGTCTTTGGGTTCATTAATAAAGTGATATAACGTCTAATTTTCCCTTCCTGCTCAACTTCAATCAAACGCACTTCCCAATACCCCCTAATGTTGGATTAAGTTTCTTGGCATTTGCTGATATTGGCATCCTGATATGAAAGTCATGCTGAGAATTACGCTTGAT
This sequence comes from Acinetobacter sp. AS5, assembly GCF_048957595.1. NCBI lineage: Bacteria > Pseudomonadati > Pseudomonadota > Gammaproteobacteria > Moraxellales > Moraxellaceae > Acinetobacter > Acinetobacter sp. AS5. The sequence goes on from NZ_JARDAL010000045.1 coordinate 29,839, forward strand.
TTAGAATTGTTCAAACACAATTTAAACCAGATCCCTTCAGGAGCCTTTGTTCTTACAGATAGAGGTTATCAAAGGATTTATACTTTGTATCCCAATACCCTGTTGCCATTAGAGGCCAAAAGCCGCTGTAAACTGGATCCTGAACTAAAAATCTATAATCAGGAAATCAATAAAGAAGAATAGAAATTAAGTATGTATTTGGCAGTCTAAAAACTTTCAAAATGCTTTCAGAACGTTATCGCAATAGAGCTAACCCCCCCCTTTTGAGATTCAATCTAGTTGCTGGAATTTATAATTTGCAACTGAGTAAGAATGATTTATGAAGGAGGTCTAATCTAAGAAAATAAAAAAAATCCTAAAACCATTTAACTTCTTAGGATTTGAATGGGCAGGATATAAATATAAGCTTATGCTTGAATATCTAAGGTCATTTCAATTTTGTCCTGTGACCAGATTTCGATGTCATATTCAATCACTAGATCATCTGATTTTGAAATACGTTCAATATAAGTGGCGGTTTGACTTAAAGGAATACCTAAGTGCTGGCTCTCAAAATGAGACACACCGGTATTTTTAATTTTTAACTGACTACTCGTGTAATTATAATGAAAGTGATTTTTAATGACATCTTGGACCGAAGTAATCACATTATAATTCAGTACATCTGGAAACAGCGCAACAGGTAAATAATTATATTCTAGAAGTACTGGTACATCATCAGCATAACGTAAACGGATAATTTCAATAAAGCCCAATTTACGATTTTCTTCGCTAAAAAGATTACTGTGATCCAATCGCTGCAGCTGTCTGGTCGAGATCAGTTCAGTTCTGGCATTAAAACCCTGTGCCTTCATATAAGAACGAAAATTTTCAATTGAGTTTGGATAATATTGAATTTTTTTATTACTCACGAACCAGCCGAGATTTTGCCGTTTGAAAATTTTATCTTCGGCACGAAGCTGTTCATAGGCCTTACGCACTGTTTCCCTTGAACAGTCAAACTTTAATGCCAAGTACCGTTCGGATGGAATTATTTGATTAGAACTGTAATTTTTCAATTCAGCCTCAATCAAATCTCTGATTTCCATATACTTCATTCAGTGAATCCAGTGAGTGCTCATAAGTGATAAAGATAGTACTAAATTAAAGAACAGAGGAAAATTGAAAACAAGGTACAGATCAGTAAAAAGATGCATTCCCTTGTTTTAATGAGAATGTTTAGCAGCATGATTGATACGTGATTCTGAGAGAATATCGTTGTCCACTCATAATGTTCTCATTTATGCAAAAAGAATAGACTAAATTTGTCTAGGAGAGTGGTGACAGTCTAATCTAATTAAAAGGCATCTACAAAATCGGCGGCTATTCGTAATAGTCGACTGAGAAAATCACGTACCTTGATTCTAGACATTATTGCCCACCTCTACTAGCACATTTCCTGACACAGTCCCTATCTATACATTTGAATGCCTTTGACTATTAAAGATTATCTTTAATAAAATGAGCTTTATAGGGCAATATACTAAGAACTCCAGACTGTTGAATCCGGCAAGCGCACTGAGTGCGGTTCCGTAACGTGACACTGGGTAACGTCTTGGACTGCTGTATGTAGACAAAAAATGAAAGCTGCGGTTTAAAGCTGGCGTCCTTCAAAATTTATCTCATTTTATAACTGATGTCTGGATTTTCAGGTAATTATACCGCACCAAAAAAAACATCTATTCACTAACGATCACTTAGGCTATTTATTATAAAAAAACAACCATACACCATTGATATATGTCCATTTATTTATAATTTTTCATGGACATAAGTTAATTAGTTAATTTTTTAGGTCCCATATATCATCTAAGCGGAATCAATTAAAACCTGTTATAAGTCAGTGTAACATTGAAATTTATAGAAATAATATTTAAAACCGTTTTTTATTTTGAATTAAGGTGTCATCAATTAGCTTGAGAAAATCTTACCGGTCCTCATAATTTTTTCATGACTAAACGCTATGCATTAAAAGATGATCAGTGGGAACAGATTAAAGATCTGGGTGGTGTTTTAAAAAGTATGCTGACATTAAATGAAGCCATTATTGATGTAAAAGAAGGTTAAGTCGAAGGCTTTAAAATGGTTTTCAAGCTTTTTGGAGAAATTACAACTTCTTCTAAAACCACGCCTTATTCGATGCCTTATTTTGCAATTATTACCTTCAATTCCTACAGTAAAAAACTTACCAATACTTTGCTTGCAGTTTTTAAAAGCAGTGATGAAACTGTCCCAATGATCACTTGCAATTCGGGTGTAGTGAATACCTAATTGTTTAAGCTTTGTCTTCAACCTTTGGACTGTAGCTAAATCTCTCTTACCCCAAACATAAGCAACAATCTCACCTGTTTCTCGATGGTAGGCGTAAATAAGCCATTGTTTATTATTTTTATTTCCAACAAAAGTCCAGAATTCATCTACTTCGAGAGATTCATAATGACTTTGTTTAGGCTGAATTTG